>NZ_JMKI01000031.1 GCF_000712295.1 Synergistes jonesii
TGAGAGCCGTGCATTTCATGTGAGGCAGGACGGCCGAACCGTCAAGAAAGCCGTTTATGTTGCTATTGGGACAAGACTGGACGGGCATCGTGAAGTCCTTGGCCTGTGGGTCGGCGGAAATGAGAGCGCCAAGTACTGGGTCGGTGTCCTTAACGAGATCCGTAATCGCGGTACCGAAGATATTTTCATTATCTCCGTCGACGGCCTGACAGGCTTTGCAGATGCGATAAGCGCCGTATATCCCAAGGCCGAAGTCCAGCGCTGCATCGTCCATCAGATCCGTTACACGACAAAATTCGTCTCTTACAAGGACATTAAGGCTTTTATGAATGATTTGAAGGGTGTCTATCAGGCTCCTACACTGGAGCAGGCCGAGGAAGGGCTTGACAGACTTGAAGAGAAGTGGGGCTCGAAATACCCGTCTTCGGTAGCGAGCTGGCGGAACAACTGGCCTCAGTTATCCGCTTATTTCAAGTATCCCTATGAGCTGCGCCGGATGATCTATACGACAAACCAGATCGAGAACTACAACCGGCAGCTCAGGAAAGTGACAAAAACACGTACGATCTTCCCCTCAGACGACGCCCTTCTCAAGCTCCTTTATCTTGCGACGATGGACATCACTGAAAAGTGGACCGGCAGGGACAGGGACTGGAGTAAAATTCTGTCACAGCTGTGCATTTACTTTGAGGAACGCATAGAACCCGGAGATCTGGAATAGCCCTAAACGCCTATAAGAAAAGTCCGGGCTGCAGTCCATTGACAGCCCGGATAGCGTATGTCATTATGGTGATACTGAAGCAGTAACGGTAACCCTTTGATGTCTTACATCGATCCAGGGGCAAGGGGTTTACACAGAATAAGTTACACTACCAAAAATCCATTCTTTTTTGCTTTTTGTCAAGGTGCGCAACTCTGTTTTCGAGAGTAATCTTCGTTAATGTCAATAAAATCGGCTCCCATTTTTAATTAAGACTGAGGTTTGCAATTTTTCTCCGCAAACTATTTTCACACCACTATTATATCGGACTCATCATTTTTAGCATAGCCCATTCTGATAATTTCACAAGTTTTTGAAAGGCGGAATATCATCACACTGTCACTCTGGGAAAATTTCGGTTCAAATTTGTGTGTGATTTCCGCCTGGATATTCGACAGTATTTTTTCGCTGTTGTCGATTTCAAAAACAGAATATTGCAGCCTGTGTCCGAACTTTGAGATATACTTGAAAAATTTTGTCCGCAGCTTGTCGTCTGAAATATCATAACTGACAAGTATCATTCTCCTTCATCCCTATCTATGTTAAAGTAAGGAAAGTCTTCCGCTTGTGATCCTTTCATAAATTTTCTGTAATAACCCTGTATGTAGAGGAATATTTCTCTTTTATGCTCAAGTATTGGTTTCATCAGAAAATAGATGTAGTCTTTATTTTTATCCCATGACAAAACATTGCGGCCGTCAATAACCTGAAAATCTTCAGCTTTGCACTGTCCAAGGTTTATTGATTTTTTTATCTGAATGTCGATCAGCGGACGCAGCGGCTCCACCAAATCGCATACAAGCGATTTTCTCATGTAAAACTGGCGGTGAAGCACCCCCTGATAGAGGTCAAAGCCATAAAGCTTTAAAAGAGATTCCACAATGCCGAATAAAATTGTGTAGCCTATATCCAGCGTGCTGTTCACGTAATCACTTTTTATGCGAGGTTTTCTCCCCTTCCATTCAACGTTATTGAAGTGGTTTTTGAAATAGATTCGTGCGGCTGAGCCTTCAAGACCGATAAGCCCAGGCAGTTCACCTTCGTATGTTCTAACTTCAGCTGTGTGTTTTTCAATTTGTTCGATCGCTTCTTTTATCTCATCGGTTTTGTTCCTCTGCCGCGCGAGAGCTGAGCGCTGATTCACTAGTTTATTTTCCACAAAGTGTTTCGCAAGCTCAAGTCCTGTATATGAATATTGCTTCCTGTGGAGTATTACATTTCCTTCCATCCTGTTTCCGATAACGTCGTACGGCCGCATCGTATACGTCATAAGGATGATAGGAAAGCCGAATTTATGCGAACGCTGCAGTATCCCGCTTGTCATCGTGAAGTTACCTATGAGGAACAAGGCAAAGATTCTGTAGCAGGTCGACTGGTGTCTGATTTCACCGTCCCTGTCTTTTACGATTATATTGTCGTTGGCAAAGGAAAGGCTTTCCCCGAAATTCAAAAATATGAACAGTATCTGCTTTTTTTCGAATTCGTTGACGTTTATCATTGCGCCAAAGCGCTCCTATCGCATGCTGGCTCGTAGATACATCTCCCGCATTTTGCCGTGTTGGTCTGAATAAAGCCCTCAGGCTGAAATTCGCGCAGAGCTTTGATCGTATTTTCAAACCTTGCAAGCATTTCGGTATCTTCATTGGGCGCTTTTACCTGAAATACTTTGTTGTCGTCAAGGCTGTAGAGGCGTATCTGCCTGATTGCATATCCTGCTTCCGTCAGAGAAAAATACTGCGCGTAAAGCTGAAAGATGTAGCCGTCGTATACAGTCGTTATTTTCTTTTTGCGTTCGGTCAGAATACCTTTGTCAATGTCGAACGTGTCGAGTTTGCCGCAGAGCCGGTAGCGTTCGCAGTACAGGGAGGCGCCTTGAAGTATCTTCTTTTTTGTGGAATATCTCCCTTTGTCTATCGCCTCATGCGCGTTTGTCCCGTTGATTTGGTCGGTGTTCTGAAAAAGCATTGTGTCCATCTTCCCGTAAAGGTTATGAAAGTATATGGAAATAGGGCAGAATATGAAGTCGTTAAGCTGAGAAAATAGGATTATATCGTCCATATTCCGCCCCACTCCGTTAAAAGTCAAATTTTCTCGTCTGCATAAATTCAAACCATTTCGGGTTGGAGACCGCCATATCCTTATAATCTATTCTTCCGTCCTCTTTCAGCTTTTCGTCTATGGCGTCGAGAACAAGTGAGCCTTTGAGCGCGATATGATACGCACCGTTTGCGTCCGCGTCGATCGGAAGCGCGGCATCTGTTTTTCTGCTGTCGAAAAAGCGGCCTTTGGCGTTAAGTACGGGCGATATTATGAAGTCTTCGCCGGTATCTCTTTTGCTGTTCCTCATCTGCAGAGTGTTTTTGAAAACGTAAAAGATTTCCGACGCAAGGCTTTTATCTCTGCTAATCACATCAGGGAGGATGTCCTCTCCGGCCTTGTAAGCGAGAGCATACTTGTTGAGAATATTTTTCATATCTTCTGTCAATAATCTATCATTCATGCGGAACTTTCCGTCTTTGTCTTTTTCTCTTACGATTCTTTTGCCGTTCGTCCACACCGCCCATTTTTTACGGTATGAGGTCTGATATGTCCTGAATTTATCGTAGTCGAATTCAAAAGTGAACATATCCCTTTTGGCGTCAAAGCGTATGCTGTCAAGCTTTCCGATAAAATCCTTCTGTTTTTCTTTTGAAGAGACGTCGTTTATGTTGAATAGATTTACAAACCCCGTAGTCGGGTCGATCTTTGAGGTGTAGCCGGCGGGTATGTAAAAAATTATTCCGCACTGCTTTCCCAACTTCGTAAAACTTTCGAACTTTTCAGTAAGCTGCAGGCCTTTCAGTATTCCGCACGGGGCGTCATACCCGGCGTCTTTGAAAACGAGATAGTTCAGCTTATCTATAAGCATCTTTTCAAATTTTTGATAAACCTGCTTTTCGACCTTGAAGCGGCCGCGCTTGAAGCCTATATTAAGGTCTTCCATGACAATCACGGCGTTGTTGTCGACCGCCAGCCTGACTATCTCATGCACGACCTGAGAGAGGTAGCCTTCTTTTAGCTCTTTTATCGTACCTATTGTTTTCCAGCTTTTGCGGGCGGTGTCGCGCTCCTTTTCCTTCTGGTTAAGCTTCGCGTGATAGTCCATTCCGCCGATAATGTTGAAGTCCTTCTGTAACTTTATGTGCCCATCCCTGTCGATAAGGGAGACATAGACGAGATTGCGCTCGCCGCGGTCGATGCCGATTATATTCACGTCTTTGTTATTCCTGAGGAAGAGGTTGACATCGCTGTTGATATTGCCCTGCCCCTGTGCCTTAAAATTTATGGTGAAGGGAACGTGGAAGAAATATTTGTCTATAGTGTAGCGCTTGTCTTTGACAAGCTCATGCTTTACTTCTGTTATGCGTACGAGGCCGCTCTCTATGAGCCCGCGCGCGCCGGCGTTCAAAGAAGCCATATCCCTTTTGCCGTTGGCATAGCCGCATATTTCGACATACGTACCCTCGTCGATAGGATTGCCGTCGATATCGCGCCTGTTGACCTTCATCGAACCTTTCGCATGCACAGCAGGCTTATCGATGCTCTTTCTGCGGAAGAAGAGCTCGGCTTCTCCGTTGAGCTTCAACACCACGTCCTTTAGATTCTCTTCCGAGAATATAGCTTTCCAGTAGAGCGTGTGCAGATTCGGGCTTCCCTGCGCGCCGTCCGCAAAATCTTTGTTGTATATCTGGAATAGGAAGAGTCTGCCTTCCTCTACCCACTTATCGATTTTCTCCGCTGAAAGACGCGTGAAGGTGAGCTTATAGCCCTGATCCTGAACTTCCATGTAAAAATCGCTGATGTCTTCATATGAATCGGTATCGGAAAAATCAAAGCCAAACGTCCTCCAGTCTTTGTGTTTATTTATGGAGTCTTTAAAAAAGTCAATCAGCTTGTGACAATCTGTTCTGTTAAAGTTTTTGTCTTTTATAAATGTCTTATTTTCTTTTATCAGAAGAATCTCACGCGATGGGTTGTAGCGCTTAGGAGCTCTTTTCGGGAGAAAGACTTTTGGCAACTCCATATGAGGAGTTGGAATAAATTTATAATTCATTTTCATATAGCCGTAGGCACTGCCGTCATCGGCCAGATCGTCCGCTCTGAGCTTATTGTTTTTGTCAATCACGCCAAGGTAATATTTTCCGTCTTTCATCAAAATTATAGCCGTGTTGTTCTGTTCTTTATTCTTGTCCCATCCTTTGGCAAGAGCCGGGTTTTCAAAGTTCAGCTTGAACTTCTCAGTACTGAATGGTTTTTGCGTTGTGTAATTTCTGACCGCGTTATAGACGGGGATCACATCCTTTACGCTGTCATATATCTCGGCAAAGGCCGAGTAGAATTCAGTATCGATATCAGAGATGTCCTCTGTCTCAAACGGCTTCAGGCAGTGAAGGATGTCGTTCAGGCTGTCCAGGTAAGCCTTTATGATTTCCGTTTTGCCGTCGTCCCCGCGAAAAGCCTTGCTTTCCGCGGCGAAGTAGCTGAATTTTCGCCCATTTTCAGCCGCCGTCTCGATTAGGTTTGTGAACTTAGCAAAGTAACTGGCTGAAGGAGCTGAAGATATATCGGCGGAAACCTGTTCGCTGTAGGATTTGACAGCAGCGTCTATATCAGCAAATGAGAAGTATTTTGACTTGAGCCATTTCTCTGCCTTCTTGCCCGCGCTTCTTGCGCCGTTAAATTCATTTTCTTTAAATTCTTTCAGCGCGTCTTCAATAAAGCTCCAGTTTTTGAACAGCTCATTGGAGAACGCGGAAATAGAGCTGTTTTTTATCCAGATTTTGTCTAAAGAATATAAATTATTTTTGCCGAAGAGCCTTTTTATTCTGTTAAAGATATCGTTGCGTTCGAGCTCCGAACGAAGGCCGTCCACGGCATTGATCGCCTGTTCGTCGTCTTTCAGCGCCTCCGGCACGAATGAGAGCGTAGTTCTGTCGCTGAGGATCTGTTTGTACAGCGGAACCATCTTAATCCGCAGACTTGCCACTTCTGGATGCTGCTGTCTGTAAAGGTTTGAGAACTCGTTAACGCCGCGGAGCTTTTTGTCTCCGGCCTTGCCTGATACGCCGCCGATTATCTGGTTGTAGTAATCGATCTTGTCCTGAGTCAGGACATTGTTGAAACTCTCAATGCTGAATATGTCATCAAGCGTTTTGCCGCCTAATATCCCGGAGAGCTCTTTCTGCGCTTTGTCTATGACCTCCGGCGCCCTTTCTTTAATTAAAGTGTACGCACGGACGTTCGCCAGGAACTTTGGAAAGTTCTGATGTACGATACGGAATGCGATAGATGTGCTGGTATCTTTCTTTGAATAAATGTTTTTCCGGTTTTCATGGAATCCTGTAAAGTACGTAGAAAATTTATCAAAAGACTTAACCGCGTCAAGCTGCGCCTGTTTTTCCAAGTCGGAGACAAGCTCGGACTTTATCATTTCCGGAAGCAGTTCGGAGAAAAGCTCTTTTTTAAACAGCTTCTTATAAACCGCCTGAGACGTAAACATACTTATAATTTTTTCGCGCATCTCTTTTTGTTCTGCCGGCAAAGCCTTGTTGTTTTTGCTACCGCTCTGAATGAGTGCCTCCGCCAAAGGATTCCAGTCAAAATGAGCGGGGTCGAGCGTCTCATGTATAAATTTCCTGTGGTAATCGTCGATGAGTTTCGTTACGCTTTTATAATCTTCACCGCGTTTTTCATCGTGCATTATGATAAGTTTCCGGTTTATATGTTCTTCCGTCTTTCCTATAGGCTTCAGTTCGAATCTCAACGTTTTGCTGAGCTGGTAAATGTTTGTGAAATCCTTGAGACTATTCGCCATATTTTCCATCCCTTCTCTGATAGGCGTTTTATCGTAAAAATTGCAATGCTGAACAAAAGAAAAAATTATCCTGTCCAACTATATCATGATTTGTCGTTTTGTGTAAAAATTTATTCGAATTGTTGACAAAAAAATTATGCCACGCTGGCTTGAAGCTCTGGCAGAGAAGGTTTTGAGGATTTCAGGCGTTTTTACAGAGGCCAGCCGCCGATATTTTTTATGTGAATTATGCGCAGCCGGTCAGTAAGGCTTTTGCTCACGCGAATACCGACTGCACGAGCCACATGTAGAGCAGCGTCCCCCCCAGCACCGAGAGGAGCATGTTGCGCTTCCACCTGTGTAGGAGGACGACCACGGCGAGCGACAGCGCCTCCGGCGCTCCGTGCGGCGCGGCGAGAAGCGAAACGTTTTTAAGGCAGTAGACGACGAGCATGCCCATTATCGCGTACGGCAGCACGCCGCTCAGGTAAATTACCGCCGGAGGCGTCTTTCTGCGAAAGAGTATGAAAGGCAGGAAGCGCGTCAGCATCGTCACCGCGGCTATCACGAGCGTCATCGAGAGGATGTATGAATCAGCCGGCATCGTGCGCCCTCCTCTCGATGAGCCGCCTCTCGGCGGAGAGCGCGGCGGCGATCAGCAGCAGCGCCGGGATGAGGAAATTCGCCGGGCCGAAGAGAAGAAGCGAGAGCAATGAAAGCGCGAGGCCGGTGAGCGCCGGGAGGTGCTCCTTCGCGCCCTCCCACTGTTCGACGAATATCACCGTGAAGAGCGCCGTCATCGCAAAGTCGACGCCCTCAGCGTTGAAGGCGAGCGCGCCGCCCAACAGGCCGCCGAGGAAGCTGCCCGCCACCCAGTAGGATATGTCGAGCAGCGTAACGAAGAGGTAGTAATCCTTCAGGTTGACTTCCTCAGGCATATCTGCGGAGCAGACGAGAGAGAAGGTCTCGTCGCAAAGCCCGAATATCAGCACGGGCTTTCGCGCGCCCGTGTTTTTATATTTTTCCAGCATCGAGACGCCGTAAAAGATGTGGCGGAAGTTCACCATCAGCGTCATAAGCGCGGCAGAAAGCAGGGAGGCGCCGCTCGCTATGAGGTCCGCCGCGACGAACTGCATCGAGCCGGCGAAGATCAGGAGGCTCATAACGCCCGGCCACGCCCAGCCGACGCCCTTGCTGCGCATCAGAACCCCGTAGCCTGCGCCGAGCACGAGAAACGCCGTCATAACGGGAAACGTGTCCCTTGACGCGTATTTAAAAGCCTTCCTTGTCCCCTCAGAAATTTCCATGATCGATCCCTTTTCGCAAATTTTCAAAATTATAATGTAACGGACGACGAAAGTAAATCTGATGCAGCAAGTAAAACTCGCGGTAGAACTCGCCGCAAAGGCTTTTTTATTTCGTGAGAAGCGCAGCCCAAAAGAAGGAACCGGCGAGGGCGCGCCGGTTCCTTACGTTGCCGCGCTGCTCAGGCGCGGCGATCCGATTGGGAGAGCTGTTTGGCAGTTTTATTCTTCGCGCATGAAGGGATACTTGAAATCATGCGGAGGAAGAAGGTTTTCCTTTACCGTCCTCGGCGAGCACCAGCGCATCAGATTGAATTTGCTGCCAGCCTTGTCGTTCGTGCCGGATCCCCTCGATCCGCCGAAGGGCTGGAGCCCTACGCTGGCGCCCGTCGTCTTGTCGTTGATGTAGAAGTTGCCGGCAGCGTACCTCAATATGTCGTCCGCCTTCGCGAGCGCCTCGCGCTCCGTGCAGAAAACGGAGCCGGTAAGGCCGTAGGGCGAAGTCTCGTTGCAAAGCTTCAGCGTCTCTTCGTATTTGTCGTCGTCGTAAACGTATAGGGTGACGATCGGGCCGAATATCTCCTCTTCCATCGTACGGAAGCGGGGATCCGTCGTCTTGATGATCGTCGGCTGCACGAAGTAGCCTACGCTCTTGTCGCCCGCGCCTCCGAAAAGTATCTCGGCGTCGTGCGCGCTCTTCGCGTAATTGAGATACTCCATGCAGTTGTCGAACGAGCTTTCGTCGATGACGGCGTTGACGAAGTTGCGGAAGTCGCGCGGGTCGCCGACCTTGACCTCGGCCATCATCGACTTGAATTCGGCGTAGAGTTCATCCCAGCGGCTCGCGGGGACGTACGCGCGCGACGTCGCGGAGCACTTCTGTCCCTGATACTCGAAGGCGCCCCTGAGTATCGCGGCCGCCGCCGCTTTGATGTCGGCGGAGTTGTGGATGAATACGAAGTCCTTGCCGCCCGTCTCGCCTACGATGCGCGGATACGAACGGTATAGCGAAAGATTATCGGCGACGCCCTTCCAGAAGCTGTTGAAAACCTGCGTCGAGCCGGTGAAGTGGATTCCCGCGAGCTCTTTGCTCGCGAGCACGACGCCGCTCCCGACGGAGCCCGGCCCCGGCATGAAGTTCAGCACGCCGGCCGGCACCCCGGCTTCCATGAATATTTTCATCAGATACCAGCTCGAGAGCAGCGAAGTCGTCGCGGGCTTCCAGACGACCGTGTTGCCCATCATCACGGGGGCCATCGGCAGGTTCGCCGCGATCGCGGTGAAGTTGAAGGGGGATACGGCGTAGACGAAGCCTTCGAGTGGCCTGTATTCGATGTGGTTGATGACGCCTTCCTCCGAACTCGGCTGCTCGCTGTATATCTCCGTCATGCAGTGCGCGCCGTAGCGTAAGTAGTCGATAGTCTCGCTCGCAGCTTCGATCTCCGCCTGCCACGCCGTCTTGCTCTGTCCCATCATCGTCGCCGCGTCCAGGATATAGCGGTACTTTTTATCGATCAATTCGGCTATTTTCAGCACTATAGCGGCGCGCTCAGTCCACGGCACTGTGCCCCAGCTTTTATGCGCGCCGTTCGCCGCCTCGACCGCGCGTCGCATATCCTTCGCTCCGGCCTTGTGGTAGACGGCCAGTACGTGCGCGTGGTCGTGAGGCATCACGACCTTCCCTTTGTCTCCGGTGAATACCATTTCGCCGTTGATTACGAGTGGGATCTCCGCGACCTCGGATTCGATCTTTTTGATAGCCTCTTTGAGCAGCTTCCTCTCGGCGCTGCCCACGCAGTAGCTCCGGGAAGGCTCGTTGCTCGGCTTGGCAAATTTCATAACTGCATTGTTCATATCAGTACCTCCGTCACTATTTTAACGCAATATTGTTGCAAATCAAGAACGACACGGTTTTCAATCGCAACTTTGTTGCATATAAAATATATCACATTATATTCGGACGGACAACACTGAAATGCGAACAAAAATATTCTTTTTACGAACAATAGTGAAAAGAATAAACGGAAAACTTTTACATTTAAAAACGGCCCTCTCTGAACGGGAAGGCCGCTGCGGTATCCGGCTGCAATTGTTTTATCGGCTTTATGCTCTGTTGAATTTCATTTTTATGTCCTCGGGCTTCCCGAAGTAGACCCATGACGTCACGAGGATGTCGGCGCCGGCCGCGGCGTACTCGGCCGCGTTCGACGCGTTTATGCCGCCGGCCGCTGCGATGATCGCACGCGGGAATTTTTCCCGCGCCTCTTTGACGAACGCCTCGAGTTCGGCCGGAGAGAAGCGCTCACACTGCACGACGTCGGCGCCGGCGCGGAGGAATGAGAGGGCTTCGTAGGCGTCCTCGGCTTCCGCTTCGATTTTTTTCTCGGGGAACGCCGCGGCCATTTGGGGGATCAGCGAGAAGAAGTCGTCGCTGAAGACGCGGTGCTGGGCGAATGCGAGAATGGAATCGGAGAGCCCGAGGCGGTGCGGCGACGCACCTCCGGCGAGGGCCGCTTTCAGCGAGAGGGCCTTAGCTCCGGGGAAATGCTTGCGCGTCACCGCGATGTGGATTTTAGGATTCACGGCGCGGGCAGCTTCGAGCATTTTGGCTGTTCGCGTCGCTATGCCGCAGGAATATTCCATCACGTTCTGCGCCAGCTTGTAGCACGCGTGGAGCGCCCCGGCTGCGCCGCGGGCCGAGAGGCAGACTTCGCCGGCGCGCAACGCGGAGCCGGAGGCTCTTTTAATTTCGGCCCTGGCGCCGCACTTTTCAAAGATGCGCGCGGCCTCCTCGACGCCCGCCGCGACGCAGTCGTTTTTTGGGGAGCATTCGACGACCCCGGGCGCGTCCTCTATCCCCATCGCCATCACCGTGAGGTCCATATGTTGAAGGTCCTCCTGTATCAGCTCTTCAAGATATCTGTCGGAAATGTAGAACATGCATCATCTCTCCTTTTGAAGTCTCTCCAGCGCGGCGTACGCGGCAAGGCCCAGCATGGCGAGTATCGCGCATAGGGAGGCAGCTTCGTCGAAATCGCCGCGCGAAACGCAGTTGAATATCTCAAGCGATAGAGTGTTCGTCCGTCCGGCGATGTTTCCTCCGAGCATCATCGTGATGCCGACCTCGCCCGCGGCGCGCGTGACGGAAAGCAGCAGCCCGCCTAAAATGCTCTTTTTCGCGAGCGGCGCCGTGACGAAGAAAAATGTTTTCACGGGACCGCAGCCGAGGACGCGCGACGCCTCCTCAAACCTTATTATAGCAGCAGAGCCGAACGCCGCCTGCACTGGGCGCACGAAAAGCGGCAGCCCCGCGACGAAGGCGGAGAGCGCGACGGCCGCGCGCGTGAAGACGAGGCGCACGCCCAGATGCTCAGCGAGCGGAGAGCCAATAACGCCGTTCCTTCCGAGCAGCACGAGCAACATATAGCCCAGCGCGATCGGCGGGAAGACGAGCGGCAGCGTGACGAGGAAGGCCGCGGCCTTCGCGGCGAAGGAACGCGAACGCGCGAACCACAGCGCGGCGGGCAGCCCGAGCAGGAGAAATAGAATGAGCGCAGCGCCGCAGCCCGCCGCGGTCAGCTTTATCGGAAAGGAAATAGCGGAGAATATATGAGCGTTGATTTTATATCTTCCTCAGCGCACCCCGTGCTTGTCCATTATTGCCTTGGCCTTCGCGCTCCCTAAGAAGCCTATGAAGTCGGCGACGGCTTCGTTCTTCTCTTCGCCGGCGACCACCGCCGCGATCATCACGATCGGCGGGTAGCCGGAGGGGATTTCGAGCGAGCCTCCTATTTTGTCGCCGCCGGCGCGCACGACGACGCGGTTCACGAAGCCGGCGTCCATTTCGCCTGAGACGAGGTAGGAAAAGACCTGCGGCACCGTCGAGAGCTGGCTGACCTTCGGCGCTATCTTTTTGCCCAACCCCGTGTTTTCAAGGTACTTCGACGCCGCACGCCCGTAGATTGCGGCCTTCGGGTCGGGGTAGGCTACAGACTTCACGCCGTCGGAGACGAGGTCGTTCGGCGACGATATTTCGACGCCTTTGCGCCAGGCGAGGACGAGAGCCGTCGCGCCGAGAGGCTGCGTCTGCGAGAATTTCACATCCGTCTTGATGCTTTTCAGCGTGCCCCTGTCGCTGATCACCACGTTGACGCCGTTCCCGGCCGAGATCTGCGCGAGCATCTGCCCGAGGTTGCCGCCGTATACCTCGGTTATCTCCTTCCCGCCGCCCCTGTAAACAAGGGCGAGCTCCCTCACCATCTTCATATAGCCGGCTCCAGTCGTGACCGAAAGCGGCGCCGCGATCGCCGCGCCGCGGCAGAGGATAAGAACGAGAAGCGCCGTCAAAAACTTTTTCATCGCACTACTTCCTTTCGTTTTTTTATAAAAAGGGCGCTAAGCGTCGCTTTTCATCATTTCAGCCGCTGAGCCGCTTTTTTCGACGCGGCCTTCCTTTACGATCACGGCTTTCTCCGCCAGGCGGAGCACCTCGTCTTTCGAATGTGTGATATAGATGATCGGGAAGCCGAAGAGCGGCGGAATTTTTTCTATATAGCCGAGCAGGTCGTCCTTCAAAGCTTCGTCGAGCGACGAGAGGGGCTCGTCCATTATGATGAAATTCTCCGCCGCGAGTATTGCGCGCGCCAGCGCGGCGCGCTGGCTCTCGCCTCCGGAGAGCGACGCCGGCTTCCTATCCAGCAGTGGCGTGATGCCGAAGACCTCCGAAATTTCTTCGACCCCGCAGCACGGCCTGCGCCCTCCGGCGACGCGCCCAAAGGATAAATTTTTATAAACGCTCATATGAGGGAAGAGCCTGTGCTCCTGAAAAAGAAAGCCGACACCGCGGCGCTCCGGCGGAAGATCCACGCCCTTCGCCGAATCGAAGAAGGCCTTATCCTCAAAGGCAATGCGCCCTCTCTCCGGCGCGCATAAGCCGGCGATTATCTTAGCAAATGTGCTCTTGCCCGCGCCGGACGGCCCGAAGAGCGCGGTAATGCCCGGGTTTTCAATTTGCAAAGAAATTTCCAGCGCAAAAATTCCCAACTTCTTTGAAACGTCGACAGAAAGCATGTCAACCCCCTCTATATTGCAACTATATTGTGTTGCAATTATAGCAGAAAAATGGGGATTATCCAAAAGCCCGGCGGATAAAAACGTTTTTGAGCGATGTAAGTTCTGATGGAGTCAGCGCCTTTTTATGACGCCACCCTCCGGCAGATATTTGATAGGATTAAGGGGCGTCCCCTTGGCGTTGCGGACCTCGAAGTGAAGATGGTATGTCGTCGCGCGTCCGGTCATGCCTACGGTCGCTATAACGTCGCCCTGTTTCACGCGCTGTCCGACCTTTACATTGTTCGTTGTGTTGTGGGAGTAGAGGGTCCACAGCTTACCGCCGTGGTTTATCAGAACGACCTTGCCGTAGCCGCGGAAGCCGGCTCCGCCGTTCGATACGATCTCGACGATGCCGTCGAGCGCCGCGAGAACGGGTGTCCCCTTCGGCGCTATAAGGTCGAGTCCCGAATGCCCTCCGCGCCTGAAACCGCGGCTCAGTGTGAAGCTTTTCAGCGGCCATTTCATATCTTTTATGATATCCGGTGCGCCGCCAGTTATCATTTCTTCCCTGTCCCAGTCGATGCCGCCCGGCGAGGCAAGCTTCTTTATCGCGGTCTCGAGCGGGTCCTCCTGAAGCTCCTGATAATCCACCGCGGCCGCGGCGGGCGGGCTGGACGAAAAGAGAATCAAGAGGATGAGAATCATCTCTGCTGCGAAAAATCTCATGTGGCTAACAGCAAGGCGAGCATTTCGTCCATGATCTTCGCGTCGCGGCGTCCGCCGCGTATCTTCAGCGAATGGTCCGCCCCCTCTATCGCAAAATATTTTTTGCGCTCAGCCGGCAACCCTATCGCATCTATCAGATCGCGACAGGCTTCGTCGGAGAATATCGCGTCGTTCGTCCCGCGAAAGAGAGTCGTGCTTTCCGCCTTGATTTCCCTCAGCATTTCGGGGGAGAGATTTTCGCGCAGCGTCGAGAGTATCGGAAGCAGGATCATATCGCGCTCGGCGTCCGGCGCTGAGACGAGCCCGGTGCCGCTCATTATTACCCTCTCCACCTCGTACTTCGCCGCGAGCGCCAGTGCTATCACGCCTCCGAGCGAAAAACCCCAGAGCCACGTCTCATGCGGCTTATGCAGCGCAACGTGCGAGAAGGCTCCCTCGCAGTCGGCGAGCTCGTCGGGGAAGCTCTTCCCGCCGAACGCGTCCGTTATCCAGCCCCGGAGGTTGTCCGGATAATCGTCGCGGCTCACCTGCCTGCGGCTCGTCTCGCAGAGCCACGGGGTTATCCCGCGCTCTGCTAAGATATGGGCGAGATGGCTGAACTTGTTGTGCGGAGAGAGGTTCGCGGAGCTGTGCACGCCGTGCAGCAACAGCACGTGTACGCCGTTCGGGACGTTGGGGAAAAGACGGCTGAGCTTTACCTCACGGCTGCCGAAAGAGCCGGGAAGGGTTATGACTTCTGAGTGAAATTCGTCCGACATGGCGAAAAGGGCGCGAAAAAAACCGGGGCCTGCCGCGCTGGGCACGGCAAACCCGGGTAATTTCACGCCGTTATTGCGTCACTTCGCCTGATGCGCCGCGAGCGTTACCGCGGAAGCGATAGAAAGGAGCTTAGTCTCCGCCGAGTCGGCGCGGCTCGTCAGGACGATCGGGGCCTTCGTGCCGAGCACGATGGCGGCCGTCTTGTTCTTGGAGAAGTAGACGATCGACTTGACGAGGATGTTGCCGGATTCGATCTCCGGAACGATGAGCACGTCGGCGCGTCCGGCGACTTCGGACTTGATGCCCTTGTGTTTCGCCGATTCTTCCGACACCGCGTTGTCGATCGCAAGAGGTCCGTCGATCGTGCAGCCCTTGATCTGCCCGCGACGGCTCATCTGAGCGAGCGCCGCGGCGTCGACCGTCGGCGGCATGTCGGGGTTCACGACTTCGACCGCCCCGAGGACTGCGACCTTGGGATTATCAAGCCCGAAGGCGTGCGTGAGAGCGACGACGTTCTTCACTATCGAAATCTTCGCCTTGAGGTCCGGATAGAGGTTGAAAACGCCGTCCGATACGAAAAAGAGATGGTCGTAGCCTTCGATCTGGTGGATATACGCGTGAGAGAGGAGCGCTTTGCCGTTGCGCAGCCCGACTTCCTTGTTGAGCACGCCGCGCAGGAAGTCCGCGGTCTCGAGCATGCCCTTCATGAGCACGTCCGCCTGCCCTGTAGAGACGAGCTCGACGGCCCTGAGCGCCGCCGCCGCGTGGCCGCGCTTTTCGTCGACGATCTCGTAATTCGCCGCGTCGAGCCCCATCTTGTCGAGCACCGCTTTGATCTTCTCTCCGTTGCCGACGAGTATCGCGTCTACGATGCCGAGTGCGCGGGCCTCTTCTACGGCCTTCATGACGACATCGTCTTCGGCGCAGGCGACGCTTAACTTCTTCGGTCCCACTTCCCTGGCGTATACGAGAAGCTGATCAAGATTACGAATCTGTTCCATCTGCAGATAACCTCCTAAATTCACGGCGCGCTGCGCCGGTGCTTACAATACCATCTTTTTTATTATACACTGAAATTTTCTGTTTGTAGCTTCTATTCGTGTAATTCATTCTCCTATTTGAAGCCGAGCGAAATTATCTTTGAAAAGGCGGCCTCCGGCGTCATATCCATATACTCCACCGCCTCCTCGGGAATGAAAAATACCAGCCCAGTCGTCGGATTCGGCGACGTCGGTACAAAAACGGAGAGCTGCGCGCTTCCGTCCGGCAGCACCTTGCGCCGCGTGACGAAGCCTATCATATAGCCCCCGGCTGCGGCTATCTTCACAGTGCCGAGATAATTTTTGCCGTCGTCGGAGGTGAAGGTCTGTATGATGTCGCGAATCGTCGTGTAAAGCCCGCCTATTATCGGAATCTTTGAGATCACGAACTGTTCCAGCAGGTTCAGCAGGGAGCGTTCGTGCCTACGGAGCTTCCTGCCTATATAGATCGTGCCGAGCACGAGGAAAACGCTTATCGCCGCGGTCCTCTCGCGCGACTGAGTGATGCCGAAGATGACGGAGCCTACCGACTCGAAGAAGACCAGGAGGTAGAAGAACAGGATGATAAAAAGCGCCAGCGGCATCAGCGCCACGCAGCCCATGAAAAAGTCACGCCCTATCGTGCCGAGGATACTTTTTCTCTTTTTACTTTCTTCGCCGTTTTTTTCTTCGCCCATCGGGATATCGCCTCCCTTGTCAATCCCGCACGTCCTGCGTTATTCTATTATACAGAAAACGAGGGGGCTTCCGCATGAAATCTCAGAGAAATATCGTCTATCAGATAACGCGCTTCATCGTCTCGATATATTTCCACATCTACCACAGAATCTCCGTTTACGGCACGGAAAAAATTCCGCGCGGGCGCGCGGTGATCGTCGCGTCCAATCACGCGAGCTACCTTGACCCGCCGCTCGTCGGCTACGCCTTCTACCCGCGCTATCTGAAGTTCATCGCGTGGGACAAATTATTTTCCTTCAAACCCTTCGGCGCCTTTCTGCGCATCATGGGCACGCTGCCGGTGTCGCAGGAAAACAAAAACAGCTCCGCAGCGCTGCTGCGCCAAGCGATAGGCTACGTCAGCGGGGGCTTCGACCTCTTCATCTGCCCCGAAGGGCACAGGACGGAGGACGGGCTGCTGCACCCGCTCGAAGGCGGCGTCGCGATCATGGCGCTCAAGACCGGCGCGCCCGTCGTCCCGGTCTACTGCGCCGGCACATACCGCGCCCTTTCACCTCATATGAAATTTCCGCGCCCCTGCAAGCTTTCGGTGACATTCGGCGACGCGATCGATCCCGCGGGGATAGACGAAAATCTGCCCGACAAGGAGAAGCGCCGCTACATTTTAGACAGGATAGAAGAATTTTATAAAGCGGAAGACGCGAAGGACAAGGAAAAATATCCGCTCAAGCCACAGCGGGCGTAAAAAGGCAAAAAAACAGCGGCCGGCGCGCTTGAAGAGACTCCTTCAAGCGCGCCGCTTTCGTCTTGCTTGCAAAAAAATTTTTACTTTAACTGTCAATGTACACGAAACGCCGCAGCTGGCTGTTATCAGCACCGACGTTTGTTCTCCTATTAGACGCTAAGGTTTACTAAAATATATTTTTTGCTACAGGCTCTATGCTCTACTGTTCTCGCAGATTTCTTCCGTTGTGTTGGTTGGAGAAGGAATAAATGGCTCCCAATTTACAGGATCGTGTCTCTGTTGATATTTCGCGTACATATACAACAGCGCGCCTATGAAAAAATAAATGCCAAGGGCAATCCATGTAGCAGCATCCATGGCAACAACACATTGATATAAACAGTAGACACAGAATAGCATGGACTCAATACCCATAAAAACCCCAAACGGGCACACATACGGCCGCTTCCACTCCGGGTGCGTTTTCCTAAGTTTAAGGAAGGAGAGGGAGACAAAGAGGTATATAATACCTGCCGCGCCTACTGTTATTGTAAAAATATAGTTTATCCATGCTTCGGGTGCCATTATGCAAAAATAGAGCGAGCATATATAGACGACTAAATTAGCGACCCATGGCTGCCCCCATCTATTTATTTCTGCAAGTTTTTTTGGAACCTGCCTTTGAACGGCAGCGCCGAAAATTGTTCTTGATGCGGCTAACCAAAATCCAGACAGAGTTGTAACGCATGTGATAGCCCCCATAATTACAATGACCAGTGCAAGCCAGTGTATTCCAATCATGTCTGCGACTCTTGGATCGACAATATCTGCCTTTGCAATCCAATCATTTGAGACAATACCCGCAACGCCTACGATTGCCAATCCATAGACTAGAAAAGTACATAACATACTACCAACGAATCCTAAAATGATTTTCTTTTTAGAAAAATTTGATTCTTCTACAAGTTGAGGTATCAGGTCAAAGCCAATAAATTTAAACATTAATAACCCTAACCCTGCTGAAAGACCGGCCAGCCCCTTGGGGAACCACGGCGAAAGGTTCTTCCAATGCCACTGCTCATTGAAGATAAAAATCAAGGATGCTAACACTGAAATAACTAATGTGCTCCAAAACATCATATTTTGGATTTTCGCCAAATGTTTTATTTCTAAATTTACCATTATAAACCACAAAGATATAATAAAACACGCTAAAATTTTTAACTCAATGAAATTCAAAGGGTATAAATAGGATATCATGGTAGATATTCCAATAGTTACATTCGGCATTGCAGATAGGTATAGTAAAAACATAAACCAGCCTACAATCCAGCCTATATCCCAATTATATGCATTGCTCGTCCAAATATTTTCCCCTCCAGCAAATGGCAACATTGCCGTCATCTCCGTATAAATTAAACAAAGCGGCATTAATATAATGCCACATGCAAGAAGGCACAGTAACGAGCTAGGACCAGTGAGTTCAAACCAGTATCTGATTTCCACCATCCACGCTGCTATCATACCTCCAGCCGCCATGGCTATAATTTGAGACAGCGTTAATTCTTTCCTTAATACGTGAGCCACTTGTATTACCTCCTTCTAATCTATAAATATTTTGAATTTACTTTATTTTTCCTTCTATAATAGCTATTGTTTCATCTGTTGAAAGAACGTTGCAATAAATTATGTTCATTATTTTCAGTTCCATATGATGCAAGGTCATATCAGGCGCCGCACAACAATCTTCCACACATATCACTTTAAAACCATGGTCAGCTAGCACCCTTACTGTTCCTGCAACACATTGATCTGTAACAACGCCGGTAACAATGATTGTGTCAATACCCATATTTCTCATCAATTCCGAATAGTTTGTACCAAGACTGACACTATCAGTTGTTTTATTCACGACGATATCGTCTCCCTGCGGAGCTATATCATCCATCATTTCAGCGCCTTCAGAGGTGATTGGAACCAAAATATTATTCCACCCAGATGTGCTCTGCACACGAGCTCTGTCAGATCCATTGGCTTTTAGTGACGCGATTCTGCCGTATGTAACTTCTATTTTATGTTTTCTACAACATTCTATTAAGCGCTTATTATTAGGAATCGTTACCTTCTCTACATAATCAAAATATGGCTCCCAACGTTCCCACTCTCCCCTTTCCTTAAAAAGAAGGGCGTCAAAACCGTCTTTTGCAAGAAAATGCTTTTGCATGTCAACAATGAGCAGTGCCGTCCTTGAGGGAATAATTTCAATCTCTGGCAACTCACTCATCTCTTGATAGTAAAAGGAAAGATATTTTGTATTGGCTTTCATTTCCATCACCTCTATTTTTAGTATAGGCTTAAAATATAACACTGTAATACACATTTTTAGCTAAAATCAAACAAGAGTATTTGATTCTTGTTGTCATTTAACCAATTGAATACCTTGTATACCTAATGTTTAACAAAAGATATTACTTTTCATAATCAACAATACCCGCGCCGAAGACATATCTCTATCTGTACTTGAAAGTGTCACTTGCAGGTCATTTGCAGACGAATCATCCTCTTAGCTATACATATAGTTCTATGGTATAACGCGCTGATTAAGATAGGTTTCTATCCGGCCTTTTAATACAACCCCGCCGTTTCGCCGCCGTCTATGCGGATGTCGGCGCCGGTGATGTATTTCGCGTCGTCGGAGGCGAGGAAGGCGTAGAGCTTGCCTATCTCTTCCGGCTCGGCGTGGCGCTTCATCGGGATGCCCTCGTTGACCTTGGCGAGCATCTCTTCGGTGTATTCCGCCTTCTGCATCGGCGTGAGAACGTAGCCGGGACAGACGCAGTTCACACGCACGGCGGGAGCGAGTTCCAGCGCCATGCTTTTCGTAAGCAGGATGACTCCGGCCTTCGAGGCGTTGTAGTCGGCGTACCAACGATGTCCTTCGGTGCCGTTCGTGGATGCGGTCATGAGGATGACGCCGCTCTTCTGCCTGGCCATGCGGCGCGCCGCTTCGCGCGCGCAGAGGAACATCCCGTTGAGGTTTATGTCTATTACCTTCTTCCACTGTTCGTAGGAGATATCGACAAAGTCGCCCCTGATGCTTATGCCGGCGTTGGAGACGAGGACGTCAACGCCGCCGAGTTCGCCGTCCATCTTCTCGAATGCTCTCCGCACCTCTTCCTCTTTACTGACATCGCAATGGCAGTATCCGGCGAAGGAGGGGTTTTCCGCCATCGCCCTCTCCGCCGCCTCTCTGTTGTAGTCGACGACAAAGACTCTCGCAGCTGCTTCCGCGAACACCTGCGCGGTCGCAAGCCCTATGCCGCTTGCGGCGCCCGTGATCATTACCCTTTTTCCTCTCAGTTCTTCGTAGCGCGCCATTGTATCGCCCCCAGGTGAAAAATAAATTATGAGATTTTAACCATTATTTTCCTTGCCCTTCCGGTGACGACGGGAAAGTATCCTTGCAGCTCCTCGTCCAATGAACTGTCTCCCGTGTCAACGATCAGGCTTTTGCCGAAAAGCTGCGCCATCTTCGCGGGCGTCGCGATGACCGTGATATTTTCTTTCGGTATCATGCGGATGACGTCGGGGCTCAACTGCTGGTTGCCGCGTCCAAAAATATGTCCCTGTCCGCCGATCACGGTGACGATCAGAGCCCTCCTTTCTCTCTCGATTCCGGCGAGCAGTTTTTTTATCTCCGCCTCCGTCAAATCCCGCCCTGCCAGCCTTCCATCCATCACGGCATCCACGCCGAGCAGCGTTCCGTCGACTTCGAGGCGTTCCAAGAGCCGCATGGTTGTCGAGCCCGAGCCGACGAGGTATAGCGTACCTGGTTCCATGCAGCCCGCCACGTACGCCGCAAGCTCCGCAGCCTCTTCCGCCGCGGTGCCGCCGCTGCCGATTTTGCGGTCCTGCATGAATTCGCGGTCGTCCGGCACCTTCATGTAGCCGTAAAGCCGCGCGCGTACGACGTTGTCGCGGAAAGCCTCTTCGTCTATGTCGACGACTTCGGCGGAGGCGAAGCGCTTCGCCAGGCCGAGCAGGAATCTGCCGACGAGTATGCCCGCCGCGCCGGGCCGTTTCGCGTAAACGGCGGAGTGTATCTTCACGCCCGCGGGGATGCCGACTACAGGCACGCTTTCGCCGACTACTGCGCAGACGTCGCGCGCCGTGCCGTCGCCGCCGGCAAATACGATAAGAGCGACTCCGCGCTCCAACATCATTTTCGCCGCGCGCTTTGTGTCTGCCGGGGTCGTATGCGCGGATGGTTCAAAGAGCGGCTCCGTCCTTATCCCGTATTTCTTAAGCAGGTCGGCCCCCATCACGCCCGAGGGGCTGTAAAAGAGGCAGTCTCCCGCGCTTTCGGCGAACGCTTTCACGGCCTCCTCGGCGCGGGCGCCGGCCGCAGGCTCAGCGCCGAGTTCAAGGGCCCGGCGGAGGATGTCTTCTCCGTCGGTACCCTTGAGGGCTACCTTGCCCCCCATTCCTGCCACAGGGTTGATGAGGAAGCCGACCTTCATAGCCTATCTGGGCTCAAAGTACCCTTTGTACTTTTTGTTATAGGCGCGCCAAGTGATAGCATACTTTGCCGGGTCGTCAAAGTAGTCATGGTCGATATGGTGCACCGTGCTGTTGACGGGGGCCCGCCTGACCGCTTCCGGTTCTTCGTAGCACATGCGCGCTATCTCGGCGAGTACGGCGGTATAATCGTCGAGGTCCTGTTTTGAGTACGATTCGCTGGGCTCGATGGTGAAGGGCTCGGGTATTACCCAAGGCTCATGGCTCGACCAGTAGTGCGTGCCGAAGTCGGCGACGCAGCGCTGCACGTCGGCGGTGCCGAAGCCTGTGTCCTCCTTGAGCTTCTGCCAGCTGTAGCGGGCCTGTTCGACGCGCGGGCGGTGGTTCGGGAAGCTGATCGAAGCGCCCCTGATCGCGAGTATCTTCTTCATACAATAGTTGTTGTTGAGGACGGCGACGCGCGAGACCTCGCGCAGTCCCTCCGCTCCGAGGGACATGATCCAGGAGTAGGCTTTTACGACGACGGGAGCGATCCCCCAGAAGGATTTGATCTTGCCGCATGATTTCGGAAGATCGAAGTCAAGGTAATAGCCCTTCTCCGGCGAATGTTCGACGAGAGGGACCGGCATGTAGGGGCGCAGCTCTTTCTTCGCCGCCACCATTCCCGTGGCCGGGCCGCCGCAGCCGTGCGGCGCGCCGAATGTTTTGTGAAGGTTGAAGAAGGACATGTCGAAGTCCGCTTCGACGGTGCGCGTGACGCCTAACAGTCCGTTGGCGTTCGCCTGGTCGTAGCAGCAGAGGATCCCTCTCTCGTGGGCTATGCGGGTGAACTCTTTGATGCGAACGTTGAATATCCCCGTATCCTCGGGGTTGGTGAAGAATATCGCCGCCGTGTGGTCGGAAACGGCCGCCTTGAAGGCCTCTATGTCGGGGTATCCCTCGGCGTCGGGCTGGATTATCGTCACTTTGTAGCCTTTGACGATAGGGACGGCGCAGTCGGCGGGGTGTGAGAAGAGAGTAGTGATTATCTCGTCGCGCTTATTTTCCTCGCCCATGTCGCGCCAGTAGGCCCGGACGATCGAAGCAAGCGCAAGGACGCCGTGCGAGCCGCCGCCGGGCTGCATCGAGAAGACGTCGAGGCCGGATATCTCCTTGAAGAGCTCGCCGGTCCTATAGAACAGCTCAAGGATGCCTTGGGCGGTCCCTTCAGGCTGCAGCGGGTGCATCTCCGACAGCTTCGCATCTCCCGCGAGACGCTCGTTTACCTTCGGGTTGTACTTCATGGTGCAGGTCCCCTGGCCGATGTCGATGTTGCCGTCTACGCCGATGTTTTCCTGCGAGAGGTGGTTGTAATGGCGCACGAGCTGGAGTTGGGCGACTTCCGGAAGCTTGGGGCTTTCCTTGCGCAGCATGGCGGACGGCAGGGAGGCGACGGCCTCTTCCGCGGACGTGCATTCGCAGCAGGGGCCGGGCACAAGTACGGCGCGCGCGCCGGGTTCGCTTATCTCGTATATGATAGGTTCGTTCCATTTGGCCTGATGAAACCGCTTCATTCTTTCCAGATTGTTCATTGAAAGAGCCTCCTTTTACGCCAGAATCTCGTCCAGTGCCGAAGCAAGGGCCTTTATGTCGTCCGCCGAGGTCTGCTCTGTAACGGCGATAAGCATGCAGCCCTCAAGCTCGGGAAAATCTTTGCCGAGGTCGTAGCCGCCGAGGATGCCCCTTTCGAGCAGCTTTTCGTTGATCTCGGCCACCGTGCGGCCGCTCTCAGAGAAATCGGCGACGGCCTCCTGAAACGGTGTGCCCGAGAATCTGTCGAAGGAGAGTCCCTTCACGCCGGAGAGCGCCTTCTTAAGACAGCCCAGACGCTGCACTACGGCCTCGCCAAGCTCCCTCATGCCCTGAGGGCCCATGGCCGCTAAGTAAACGCCGGCCGCTATGCCCCAGAGCGCCGCATGGGTCCCGACGAATTCCTTGGCGCCGTCGCGGTTGGCGAAGGAGGTGCGCTCCCAGAGGACGTCGCCGAATCCCCATTCTTTCTCGCTCGTCGGCGCTATGCCGAAGAGGCGGGAGGGATATTCGTCGACGAAGCGCGGCTCGTCCTTCGTTGCGATGAAGCCCGCCACCCCTCCGCCGTAGTTCATGTGCAGCCCCAGCGCCTGGATGTCGCCGCAGGCTATATCGGCTCCGTACTGCGAGGGAGGCGCGAGCAGGCCCAGCGTCGAGGGTTCGACATAGGCCACCATGAGCGCGCCCTTGGCGTGGGCCATGTCGGCGATCTCCTGCGCCTTCTCTTCAATGATGCCGAAAAAGTTCGGATTCATCACGAGCACGGCCGCGACCTCCTCCGTCAGCTTCTCCTTGAGGCTGTCGAGGCAGATGCGTCCCGTTTTTGAGTTATAATCGACATAGGTGATTTCAACGTCGGGCTGTAGGTACGTCCGCAGCACCGCCAGCGTGTCGGGGTTGACGTTGCGCGGCACCAGCGCCTTTTTGCGACGGGCGATGCGCGCAGCCATGCGAAGAGCCGTGCCGACCGCCTGGCCGCCGTCGTAGCTGGGGACGTTGCAGACATCCATATCGAGCAGCTCGGCCATCATCGACTGGTACTCGAACATCGCCTGAAAGCGCCCGTGGTCTTCGTAGGGCTCGCCTGCGTAGGCGGTGAGGAATTCGGAGCGCCCCGCCACCTCGTCGACGACCGCGGGGACGTAGCGGTTATAGCAGCCGGCTCCCAGAAAGCAGACGAGCTCCCGCGCGGTTTTGTTTTTACCAAGCATCGCGCCGACGTGACGGGCGAGCCCGGCCTCGTCGCAGAACGGTTCGGGCAGCTTCATCGCCCGCTTCATGCGCATATCCTCGGGTATGTCGGCGATGAGCTCTTCGATCGAATCCACGCCGATAAATTTGAGCATCTCTGCCTGAACGGACGCCTCAGAGTTGGGAATGTAGGGGTACACCTTCTTTGACATGTGGAAACTCCTCCTATGCTATGCCGCCGCCGTCGACGACGAGCGATGAGCCTGTCACCCAAGGGGCCATGCCGCTGCAGAGGAAGAATACGCACATCGCGACGTCCCGCGGCTCGCCCAGGCGCGCCATCGGGCGCCGGGCGCACTCCTCCTTGTATTTTTCATCATACACGCCGCCTAACTGTTCGCACTCGCTCTTGAGCATCGGCGTGTCGATGTCGCCAGGGCAGACACAGTTCACGTTTATATTGTCGGGGCCGTGGTCTATGGCCATCGCGCGCGTCATATTCCACACGCCGCCCTTTGCGGCGCAATACGAAACGGCACGGTCTCCGCCCTTGAGCGCCCAGCCGGAGCCTATGTTGACGATCTTGCCGCCGCCGGATCTCTTCATGTGCGGCACGACATGCTTGCTCATGAGGAATACGCTTTTGAGCGTTACATCGAGCGCGAGATCCCAGTCGCTTTCGGAGAGCGTCTCCACAGTATGGCGGCGCGCGACGCCGGCGCAGTTCACAAGGATGTCGATCCTCGAATATCTTTTGGCGACGCCGTCGGCAAGCGTCCTGCAGTCGGCCTCCTTCGTAACGTCGCAGCTGACGAATTCGGCCTTCCCTCCTGCCTCTTTGATCTCACGTTCGACCTTGCGTGCAAGTTCATCGTTGATGTCGGCGATCACCACGGAGACGCCGGCGCTCGCAAAGAAGCGT
Organism: Synergistes jonesii; assembly: GCF_000712295.1. Classification (NCBI taxonomy): domain Bacteria; kingdom Thermotogati; phylum Synergistota; class Synergistia; order Synergistales; family Synergistaceae; genus Synergistes; species Synergistes jonesii. The sequence continues at coordinate 25,077 of NZ_JMKI01000031.1, forward strand.
GCGATACCCGCGCCGATACCCGAGGCGGCGCCCGTCACGATCGCCGTCTTGCCCTTCATTCCGCAAAGTTCGTTCAGATCCAACATATCGTTTTCTCCTTTGCAAATTTTTCGAAATCTATATGTATCCATTGTATACACTAACATCTGCCTAATTTATATATTATTTAGAGAAGATTGTCAATACTTTTGCGCGTAATTTAGATTTGGTTGTTAATTGCAAAACTAATTTAGACTCTTTTTAGTAATAGGGGCCGCGTTAACTTTCGCAAAAGGACTATAAGAGCGTAAGCGCGTTTGTATTGTAAAAATTCTTTTTATCCGCGGGCCATGCCCCTGAGTTTTATTTTTTCACTTGCAAATATTTCGGACACTATGTATATTTTAAGCTGGAAGCAAAGCTGGGGGCTGGTTGAATATGGTTGTTTCTTCTTCCGCCATACACACTGCGGCGGAGTTCGTCTATGATCAGTTGAGAAAAAAAATATTCGAGAAAGCGCTTACCAGCGGGCAGCGGCTGCCCGAGGTAGCCATAGCGAAAGATCTGAACGTGAGCCGCACGCCGGTGCGCGAGGCGCTGAGGCGTCTGGAGAGCGAGGGGCTTGTGCAGATAATACCCGGCTGGGGCGCGTGTCTCGCGTCGCCGTCGAAGCAGGAGATAATAGACACTTACGAGGTGCGCGAGGACTTGGAGACCATGGCTATACGCAAAGCTGCGAAGCGTATCACGCCGCTGCAGCTGTGCCGCCTGCAGGAACAGATCGACGCCGAGCGGGAGACGTTCGTCAACCGCGACCTCGAATCGTATCTGAAGGTCAACGACAATTTCCATATAATCATCGCGGAGTCCTCCGGCAACAGCACACTCGTCGGCTACGTAAAAAATATCCTCTCGCGGATATTCGTGCAGATGATTTTCTTTGAATCGTTCTTCGACTTCGACACAAATCCCAGCCTCGAAGAGCATATCGCCATACTTAACGCGCTGAAGGAACACGACGAGGCCGAATGCGTGCGCCTGATGAAGGAGCATCTGCGGCTGTCGATGGAGGGGCTGAAGGCTAAGTAAAATTCAGCGAGGTTGAGAGTCGTTTTGATTCGTTGCGCCGGGCGATGCGACGCGTTATAATAGCAGGTCGTAGATGTCCGCTTTTGGGGAGGAGTTCCGCAAAGGGGGAGGCTTATATAAACGCGCTCATCAGGGCCTTCCGGCGGGAGGCCCCTGTTTTTATATCGAGGAGGATGAGTCTCTGTGTGCGAGGCAAAGAAAGAAGAAAGCAGGATAGGTGTGGCGGCCGTCATCGTCGAGGACATGGATAGCGTGCGCGAGATAAACGAAGCCCTGCACGCGTTCAGCGACCTTGTCGTCGGCCGGCTGGGGATTCCCTACCGCGAACGCGGCGTCTCCGTCATCTCCATCATACTCGACGGAGACCCCGACAGGATAAGCGCACTTACCGGCAGGCTGGGAAAGATAAAATCCGTAACGGTCAAGGCCGTGATGTCGAAAAAGTAGGGCGCAGAGAGATGACTCAGCAGGATAGAGGTTTGCCTATGGACGGAGCCGAGGCGGCGTATCCGCGGCGCGGCTTCGGCCTGCGGATCAGCAAAGCCGGCGTCAGGAGGCCCGTGCGCAGGCAGGATTTTCTGCTTGGCAACGGATCGCGGCGCACGATAATCGACGATGTCAGAAAGCTGGTGAAGTAAATGGCGCTCACCGACACTCCGCGTTCGAACAGGCTGCATATCGCCTTTTACGGAAGGCGCAACGCCGGAAAATCAAGCCTGATAAACATGGCGACGGGGCAGGAGACGGCGCTCGTCTCGGAGTACGCGGGGACGACGACGGACCCTGTCATAAAGAGCATGGAGCTGTTGCCGCTCGGCCCTATCGCCGTCATAGACACGGCGGGGCTCGACGACACAGGAGAGCTCGGCGCGCTGCGCATCGAGCGCTCGAAAGAGATGATGAAGCGCACCGACCTCGCGCTGCTCGTCGTGGGCGCCGCTCAGGAGGAATTTTCTCTCGAAAAGGGGTGGCTAGCCGAGCTGCGTGCGCGCGGCGTCACGACGGCCGGCGTGCTGAACCAGATCGACAGAATTTTGCCGGAAGCTGCGGAGGAGAAGCGCGCGCTTCTCGAAGAGGAATTCGGCATCCCCTTCGCCTCCGTCTCGGCGCTGGATAAAAAGTACCGCCCGGCCCTGCTGTCGCTGATCGTCAAAAACGCCCCGACGGATTTCGAAGCGCCGACTCTCGCCGGCGACCTCTTCGCGCCGGGATCGGCGGTCGTGCTCGTCGCGCCGCAGGATATACAGGCGCCTAAGGGACGGCTGATCCTGCCGCAGGTGCAGGTGATGCGCGACATCCTCGACCATAAGGGCATGGCGCTGACCTGTACCGCGGACAATTTCCCGCGGATGCTCGCTTCGCTCAAGGAGCCGCCGGCGCTCGTCATCACGGATTCCCAGGTCTTTGCGAAGGTGAACGCGGCGCTGTCGCGCGAGGTGCCTTTGACCTCCTTTTCGATAATAATGGCGCGCGCGAAGGGGGAGCTCTCCGTCTTCATCGACGGCGCCAAGGCCATAGGCGCGCTGAAGCCGACCGACAGGGTGCTGATCGCCGAGGCCTGCACTCACGCGCCGCTGACGGAGGACATCGGGCGCGAAAAGCTGCCGCGCTGGCTTCGCGAACGCGCCGGCGCCGGGCTCAAAACCGAGGTGAAGGCCGGCCTCGACTTCCCGAAGAATCTGAAGGATTACGCGCTGATACTGCACTGCGGCGGCTGCATGTTCAACAGGAAACAGCTGATGAGCCGCATCATAGAGGCGCAGTCGGCCGGCGTGCCGATAACGAATTACGGCATCGCCATCGCCTATCTCGGCGGCATACTCGACCGCGTAACGGAAATGTTCAAATAGTGCCCTCCGGCGCAAAGCAGTATAAAACAGCAAATGCGGCGCCGTCAGATACATGAACATGGAACTTCTGAAAGGAGACTGAGGCGAAACCGAAACGGCCTAACGGTCAAACTGACACCGGCATATCAGCACAGGCAATTTGTGCTCTGAAAAAATGTGCGCATAATTCCTGACACAACCCAAAAATCAGTTGAGGCAGAGTATTAAGCAATCAGCGAATACAAATATCAATGCCGAAAACATTAAAAGCACTTTTATAAAATTGCCATCATTACCTGAACAGCAGAAGATTGGGGACTTTTTTGCTGAATTCGGCAACCTTATCACTCTTCATCAGCGTGAGCGCAATGATGAAGAGTGATTGTTATCAAGAGAGCCCGGACAAAGACCGCATAACAAGGTCTACATCCTGATTTTCGAGTTCTTGAATTATGTGCAAATATGTTTTCTGGGTTGTCGTCATGCTGGCATGGCCAAGTCTTCTTGCCACGCTTGCGATAGATACTCCGGCGAAGAGGAGCAAAGATGCATGGGTATGCCGTAGTCCGTGTATGGTAATGACTGGGATTCCTGCTTTTTTACAATGCCGGGCTAAAATACTATTGACCGTTGAATTGTAAACACATGGCTTTTTTACAAAGATGGGCTCGTCTTCCGGAATCTTTCGTACAAGTTCTGAGAACTGAATAACAGTTTGCCAGTCGATTTGTATTTTTCTAACCGATGACCTGTTTTTCGTTGGCAAAAAGCCTCCGTTTCCTTTATAGTCCCATGTCTTGCTTATAGAAAGAGTCTGGTGAGCAAAATCAAAATCTTTGGGCGTTAAAGCCAGCGCTTCTGAGAACCTCATTCCAGTCTTTGTTACCAATAAAATGAACCAATCCCAATTAATTTCTCCCTTTAGATTGAGCGAACTAAGAAGCGTGTGGAGCTCAAATTGGTTGATGTATTTATCCTTTTTTTCGGACGGTTGCTTTCCCTTGATTATAGCTTTACGGGTAGGGTCTTTTTCAATTAGTCCGTCGTCTACTGCATCTTGAATGGCGCCTTTCAACTGATGATGGAAATCCATTGTCGTCTGCCTTTCATGGTAGCGCGCATAATTGTTCAACAGCTGCTGATATGTTACTCTGTTCAACTCACATATCTGCAACTCCGGAATTAGTTTGACAATCCATGAATGGGACATCTTATATTTGTCCATCGTGACTTTTCTTACAGCGCCCTCTTTGTACACACTTATCCATTGGGCATAATAATCGCAAAACAAGTCGTTTCCTTTGATTTTACTTAACATTTTTTCCTCCAATAAATTCTAAAAATGCTCACGCTGATGAAGAGTGATAAGGTTGTCTATACCTCTGAAAAAGCCACTAATCCGAATCTGCTCTTCATGACTCGGATAGGATAAATCTATCTTTTCCAAGTCCGTATTATGAAGGTGAACAACCGACTTTCCTTGTGCCATTTTAGCCATATCGTTATGTGGCTTTCCATTAGAAATGCTGATAGCTAAAAATGCGGAATCAATATCTGTTGGTGGAGTGATGATATTAAGGTCGCCACCAAGCAAAACCCCTGATTTTTCAACGACTGAGGCGATTGAAATATCCTCTGCTGTTTCTCCAGAAGCAGGCACGATTACCTCACCGCCACGACTAAATACCGAACCAGGTTTTTCATCGGCAAAGGTATCAACATCAGCTATTACCGTTTCATACTTTGTATAGAGCCTGCCGTATAGGATGATGGGTGTCCCGGACTCCTTCAAGTCACCTTTGGAATAGCCTGTTCCTTTCGAGAACTGTACCATCTCGCCAAGCTTACGCTGTTCCCAAGCGATTGTAAAAAACTTTTCAATGCACTTGTAAAATTGAAATGAAAATGCCATAATAAAGCTATTAATATGCATAGGAGATGCGGGATGAATCTTTCTAATGAGATTAAGATAATTCGTCAAAAGGCTTTTATGACACAAGAAGCTTTTGCAAAGGCGCTGAATGTTGCATTTTCGACGGTAAATCGTTGGGAATCAGGGAAAACGCACCCTAATATGACAGCTATGAAGCAGCTGAAAATTTTCTGTGATGTAAATAATATATCTTTTGATGAACTTCAGAATGCATGGTTGAATAAATCGAAGGAGGTAAAATGATGGCCACAAGCAAGAAACTTGAGATCATTTATCACGATGGTCAGCCTGACGGCATTCGTTCAGTTCGCCGCCATCTTTCAACTGTTACGACCTATGTCATTCCTCGCACAATGCTTTCTGATGCAAAAAACATCTCCGGTATCAATCGCCCGGGTATCTATTATCTTATAAACGAAGATGAAGACAACAATATAGCTCAGATTTATATTGGTCAGACACGAAACGGCATCAGCAGACTGGACGATCATAACCGTTCAAAAGATTTCTGGAACAAGGCAATTATGTTCTTGGCGGATAATAAGACCTTTTCTTTGGATATCATAAGCGGCCTTGAAGAATATGCCATCTCCAAAGCATGGGAGTCAAAACGCTATAAGGTTGAAAACTCTGTTAAGCCTAAATACGACATTGATGAATACGATCTTGTTTCTATTGAAGAAATATACGATGAAATCAAGTTCGTGATGGCAACATTGGGCTATAAACTGGAAAATACGCAGGAGAACACAAAAAACGCTCAAATCCTTCATACCACCCGAAACGGAATAACCGCCCTTGGCGTTTATAGCGGCGACAAGTTCGATGTTCTCGAAGGCTCTGAAATCAATATGGACAAGCCTGTTCACCTACCGAAGTATAACAAGCAGAGGCAGGAGCTTTTGGACGATGGTCATATCATTTCAGAAAACGGAAAATCAATTCTGAAAATCACCCTGACATTCAACACCCCCAGCGGAGCGAGCAACTTTGTTCTTGGAGGATCAACAAACGGTTGGGCTGAATGGAAGAACAGTGATGGAAAAACCTTAGATGAACTTTTCCGCAAATCATAGCATAGTCCGTTTTTTGGTACATAAGATAAAATATAACCGTCAAATAATATTTTGGAGGAAGCCGTATGAATAAGCAGCAACTTGCTTCTAAGATCTGGGAATCAGCAAATAAAATGCGATCCAAGATTGAAGCGAATGAGTACAAGGATTATATTTTAGGCTTTATCTTCTATAAATTTCTTTCTGACAAGGAAATAAAATATCTGAAGCAGAACGACTGGACTGATGAAGATATCAAAGGTTTTCTGAATGAAGATGACAGAGAGACCGTTGAAAGTATTCATAAGAACGTGGGCTACTTTATCGCCTATGAGAATTTGTTTTCAACCTGGCTTGAAATGGGTTCGGACTTTAATGTGTCCAACGTCCGTGATGCCCTTTCCGCGTTCAGCAGACTGATTAACGCATCGCACAAAAAAGTCTTTGACAAGATTTTTGATACCTTGCAGACCGGTCTTTCTAAGCTGGGCGACAGCTCCGGTACCCAAACCAAGGCAATCAGCGATTTGATCCATCTGATTAAGGATATCCCGATGGATAGCAAGCAGGATTATGATGTGCTGGGCTTCATTTATGAGTATCTGATTTCCAATTTTGCCGCAAACGCCGGCAAAAAAGCGGGCGAATTCTACACCCCACACGAAGTATCGCTGCTCATGTCTGAAATCGTTGCTGACCACCTCAAGGATAGAACCGAAATCAAAATTTACGACCCGACCAGCGGCTCCGGCTCCCTGCTTATCAATATCGGTAAATGCGTTGCAAAATACATGGGCGACGGCGATAAAATCAAATACTATGCGCAGGAGCTCAAGGAAAACACCTATAACCTGACGAGAATGAACTTGGTCATGCGCGGTATATTGCCGGACAATATCGCCACGCGAAACGGTGATACGCTGGAGGAAGACTGGCCGTACTTTGATGAAAGCGACCCTGTTGGTACTTATGATCCTCTTTATGTGGACGCTGTTGTTTCCAATCCGCCGTATTCACAGAACTGGAACCCCGCAAATAAGGAATCAGACCCGCGTTACAAGTCCTATGGACTTGCCCCGAAAGGAAAAGCGGATTATGCCTTCCTGCTTCATGACCTTTACCATATTAAACCCGACGGTTTAATGACCATCGTTCTTCCGCACGGTGTTTTGTTCCGTGGCGGTGAAGAAGGCGAAATCCGTAAAAATCTTATTGAAAACAACAAGATTGATGCCATTATTGGTCTGCCTGCTAATATTTTCTTCGGCACAGGTATCCCTACGATTATCATGGTGCTGAAACAGCGCCGCAGCAATACGGACGTATTGATTATCGATGCATCCAAGGGCTTTGAAAAGGTTGGAAAGACCAATAAGCTCCGCGCTTCTGATATTAAAAAGATCGTGGACGCAGTAACTTCCCGTGTGAGCATTCCCAAGTTCTCCAGGGTCGTGAGCAGAGAAGAAATCCGTCAGAACGATTACAACCTGAATATTCCCCGCTATGTGGATTCTTCTGAAAAGCCAGAAAGCTGGGATATTTATGCCTCCATGTTTGGCGGCATCCCTGCCGGTGAAGTAAATGACCTGAGTGCGTACTGGGATGCTTTTCCCACACTCAAAAAAGCTTTGTTTGACGATGCTGATGCTCCCTATCTGCATTTCAATGTTGAGGACATCAAGAAAACTGTTTCGGAACATGCTGACGTTACCGCTTTTGAGGGAAAATTCAAATCCGCCTTTGACGGCTTTGATTCTTATCTGGCTGAAGAATTAATCGGCGGAATGGATGCCATCAACATTTCCAAGGAAGAAAGCGCTCTTTCCGCGAAGATATTCGACCGTCTTGACGGTATTCCGCTTGTTGACAGATACGAAGCATATCAGCTTCTGGACAATGAATGGAGCAGAATCGCAGTTGACCTTGAAATAATCCAGACCGAAGGATTTGACGCCGCAAAGAAAGTTGACCCCAATATGGTCGTCAGGAAAAAAGACGGCAAGGATACCGAAGTTCAGGATGGCTGGATCGGCCATGTAATCCCCTTTGAACTGGTTCAGGAAAAGCATCTGTCTGAAAAGCTTTCTGCACTCAAAGCAAACGAGACCCGCCTGACGGAAATTGCCGCCGGATTTGAAGAACAGCTCGACGAGCTGCCCGAAGAGGAAAAAGAAAAGGATTTTGTCAATGATGACAAAACAGCTTTTGTTGCCGCCGCAGTAAAGAAAGCAATCAAGGCGAAAGAGGTTGAACCGGAAATCCTTGACATTCTGAAAAAGGTCGATGCACTTGTTGCAGAGGAGAAGGCCGCCAAGAAGAAAGTCAAGGACGATTCCGCGGCACTTCATCTTGAAACAAAAGCAAAGATCGAACAGCTTTCTGACGATGAGGTAAAAGAACTCTTGAGGGAAAAGTGGATCGCACCCGTTGTAAACGGTCTTTCTAAGCTGCCCGGCGGCATTGTAAACGGGTTTGTTTCAAAGCTGGAAGCTCTCGCCAAGAAGTACGAGACAACTTTCTTTGAAGTCGAAGAAGAAATCCGCAATGTAGAATCCGACTTGGCCGGTATGTTGGAACAACTCACGGGCAATGATTACGACATGCAGGGGCTTGCGGAGTTCAAAAAGCTTCTTGGAGGTGAATAACATGGCCGAAACCGCGAAAAAGCCGGCAATTCGGTTCAAGGGATTCACAGGCGCTTGGGAACAGCGTAAGTTTGGCGATATTTCTGAAATAAAAACTGGTCCATTTGGAAGTACCCTTCATGCGGGCGATTACGTTACAGACGGTGTACCAATAATAACAACTGAGCATTTTAAGACTGGAACTTTGCAGAATGACAAGGAAGGTTTGCCACAAGTTTCTCAAGAAGATTATGAACGGTTGTTGTCTTACGTGCTAAACGATGGTGATGTTGTCTTTTCTCGTGTTGGTTCAGTTGATGTAAACGCTTTAATTACGCCGTTTCAAGACGGGTGGTTGTTCTCTGGGCGAGTTTTGAGGGTTCGTCCAAGTAGAGGGAGTGATTCTCAATTCTTACATACTTTATTAGAAACCGAAGATGTTAAAAATGATATTCGAGCAAGGGCTGTTGGCCAAACTATGCCAAGTATCAACACTGAAATCTTGAAAGCTACAATACTGTTGTTGCCAACATCTGAAACGGAACAGCGCCAAATCGGGGCATGTTTCCGACAACTTGATCACCTTATCACCCTTCATCAGCGTAAGTATGACAAGCTCGTGAATGTGAAAAAATCCTGCCTCGAAAAAATGTTCCCGAAAAATGGCAGTAATGTTCCGGAAATTCGATTTTCCGGATTTACGGAAGCTTGGGAACAGCGTAAGCTTAGAAACATCGCTGATAAAGTGACGGAAAAGAATGCCGATCTGGCGGTTTTGGAAACATTTACGAACTCTGCCGAATTCGGAATTATTAGCCAACGAGACTTTTTCGATCACGATATTTCGAACGCAGAGAATATCGGCGGGTATTATGTTGTGAAAAATGAAGATTTTGTCTATAATCCGCGCATCTCTGTTACTGCTCCTGTAGGCCCTATAAATCGCAATAAATTGGGCAGAAATGGCGTAATGTCGCCACTTTATACGGTGTTCCGCACACATGATATAGACACCACTTATCTGGAATGGTTTTTCAAGAGTGCTTCTTGGCACGATTTTATGCATTACAACGGTGACTCCGGAGCAAGGTCAGACAGATTTTCAATCAAAGATGCGGTCTTTTTTGAGATGTCAATTCCCTATCCAGAGATTGCTGAACAGCGGAAAATTGGTCGATACTTAGATCAGCTTGACAACCTTATCACCCTTCATCAGCGTGAGCTTGAAAAGCTTCAAAATCTGAAGAAAGCTTGCCTTGAAAAGATGTTCGTGTAAAAGAAGACAAAACGGAAGGAAATCATTAAATATGAGTATTGAAGACAAAATCAAAAATGTAAAAGGTTCTTTCGCAATGGAAGGGATCGAAATGACAAAAACCGATGAAATGAATGCGAATGAGATTATTTCCAAAAAGAGAGACGTGGAGGAAATAATCTCTGAATTGAAGCGCAAGTATTCGGTAGCGGGGAGTTCATTATGAAAGACATAGACTATTCTTATGAGTATAAGGATGACGATAACAAGTATTGTTATCCCGGAACGAATGTGCTGAAAAACAAACTCAGCATTAAAGACTCGGAGATGCTTTATAACGCAGAAAGAGAATTTTCGATGGCGAGATACGCCGCGCTTCAGGTCAAACCGATTAACGGTGACTTTTCGTTAAAGCATCTGCGAGAGATTCATAAGTATCTTTTTCAGGATGTTTATGATTGGGCTGGTGTTCTCCGAACCGTGGACATTTCAAAAGGGACGATCTTCTGTCTTGTACAGCATATCGAGGCACAGTTTGAAATCATTCACCAATGGCTGAAGAAAAGGAACTATCTGAAAGATGTTTCGGACAGGGTTGAGATGGCAAAAGATCTTGCTTATGTTCTTGGCGAAATAAATATGATACATCCATTTAGAGAAGGAAACGGAAGAGCCCAAAGGCTATATATTGAACAATTATGCGAGAATAACGGAAGGTTTGAAGTGAATTTTTCTTTTGCTACACAAGAGGAAATGCTTAAAGCCAGTGTGGATGCCAGTGTGTGTAATTATGAGGCTATGGAGGCGCTTTTCTTGAAGTGTCTTATTGAAAGGAATTAACGATGGCTTTTACAAAAGAATCCGACTTTGAAAATGCTCTGATAAAAATGCTGACAGAGTCCTGCGGTTGGGAAAAGGAAATTCTGCAATACAAAACAGAAAAAGATCTTTTGCAAAACTGGGCAAATATCTTATTTGAAAACAACCGCAGTATTGACCGCCTGAATAATTATCCTCTTACAGACGGCGAAATGCAGCAGATCATTGAGCAAATAAAAACTTTGCGCACGCCGCTGAAACTGAACGGTTTCATCAACGGAAAAAGTGTGTCCATCACTCGTGATAATCCCGATGACAAAGAGCACTTCGGGAAAGAAGTGTCTCTGAAGATTTATGACCGTCAGGAAATCGCCGCAGGGCAAAGCCGTTATCAGATTGCACGGCAGCCGAAATTCACCGCAAAGACAAGTATGCTTCCCGGCCGTCGTGGAGATTTTATGCTCCTGATTAACGGTATGCCGCTGATTCATGTGGAACTCAAGAAGAGCGGTATACCGGTATCCCAAGCGTACAATCAGATTGAGAAATACTCCCACGAAGGCGTATTTACAGGTTTGTTTGCGCTCGTTCAGGTTTTTGTCGCAGTGAATCCGGAAGAAGCCGTTTATTTTGCCAATCCCGGGCCGGACGGCAAGTTTAACTCGGATTTCTATTTCCATTGGGCAGATTTCAACAACGAGCCAATCAATGATTGGAAGACGCTGGCATCCACATTCCTTTCGATTCCTATGGCTCATCAGCTTATCGGGTTTTACACAGTCGCAGACGATACCGATGGTATTCTAAAAGTTATGAGATCGTATCAGTATTATGCTGCCAATAAGATTTCCGATACCGTTGCAAAACACAAATGGGAAAACGGAAACCAGCTCGGAGGATACATATGGCATACAACCGGTTCCGGCAAAACTATGACATCCTTCAAATCTGCACAGCTGATCGCCAATTCAAAGGATGCCGACAAAGTAGTATTTCTCATTGACCGTATTGAGCTCGGAACGCAGAGCGCCGGTGAATATCGCGGATTTGCCGAAGCAACGGACGATATCCAGGAAACGGAAGACACTTCCGTATTGATTGCAAAACTGAAAAGCAACGACCCCGCGAATACACTGATCGTTACTTCCGTTCAGAAGATGAGCAACATCAAGGACGATACGGAAGGCAAGCTCAAAAAAGCAGATCTCGACTTGATTACATCAAAGCGCATTGTATTCATTGTTGACGAGTGCCATCGTTCCACTTTCGGCGACATGATGCGGGTCGTAAAGCAGACATTCCCAAAGGCCCTCTTCTTCGGCTTCAGTGGAACGCCTATTCAGGCTGAAAACGAAAAGAAAGGCAGCACCACCGCCGACGTATTCGGCAGCGAACTGCACCGTTACAGCATTGCTGACGGTATCAGGGATAAAAATGTTCTTGGCTTTGATCCGGATAAGGTTCTCACGTTCAAAGAAAAGGACATACGCGAGGCTGTCGCGCTTGATAAAGCAAAGGCAAAAACTGTAGCGGAAGTGTTCTCTGACGCGAAAAAGCAAAAAATCTATTATGAGTATATGCATAACGTTCCCATGGCGGGCTTTGAAGATGCCAATGGGAAATATGTGAAAGGCATTGAAGATTTCCTGCTTGAGAACGGTCAGTACCGAACAGAAGAACATCAGAAAATGGTTGTCCGGGACATCATTGATAACTGGATCACCATCAGCCATAATCATAAATTCCATGGGATTTTTGCCACTTCCAGCATTCCGGAAGCTATTCAATATTACAAGCGATTCAAGGATGCCACGCCCGATCTGAAAGTTACCGCCCTCTTTGATCCGAGTATTGACGACAACGGCTATGGTATCGAAAAAGAAGATGCGCTAATCGAGCTTATCGAAGACTACAATAAGCTCTACCATCAGACATTTACAATTCCCACATGGGGCAAGATGAAAAAAGATATTCAATATCGTCTTGCGCACAAAAAGCCTTATGAAAGAAACGAATTTGCTCCTGAAGAACAGATCGATTTGCTGATAGTGGTGGATCAGATGCTTACCGGTTATGACTCAAAGTGGCTGAACGTGTTATATCTTGATAAAATGCTGCGGTATGAAAGCATTATTCAGGCTTTCTCGCGCACAAACCGCCTCTTTGGGCCGGATAAGCCGTTTGGCTGCATAAAATACTATCGCGCTCCGTATTCCATGGAGCGAAATATAAATGCGGCGGTGAAGCTATACTCCGGTGATAAGCCGCTGGGAATGTTTGCGGTCAAGCTTGATAAAAACCTGGAAAACATGAATTCTGTGTTCACACAAATCAAGAATCTATTTGAGCAGGCAGGAATATTCAGCTTTGAACGTCTGCCTAACGAGATGACGGAGCGCAGAAAGTTTGCCAAGTTGTTTAACGAGTTCAATGAGTATCTCGAATCAGCAAAAGTTCAGGGTTTTATCTGGGACAAGCTTGATTACGACTTTGCCGATGAGACAACCGGCGAAGTGAAAACTGTGTCCCTGCTTTTGGATGAGAAGACATATTTGATTCTTGCCTTGCGTTATAAAGAGTTGTTTGTTGAAGCCCCCACAAATCCGGGTGAAGACTTTCCCTATGATTTGACGGGTTATCTGACAACGATCGATACAGATGAAATTGACGCCGATTATATGAATTCACGCTTTGAGAAATATAAGAAAGCCCTGACAAGCGGCAATGCGGAAGATATTGAAGCGGCAAAAGAGGAACTGCATAAAACATTCGCAACGCTGACACAGGAAGAGCAAAAATATGCGAATATCTTCCTGCATGATATTCAGACAGGCGATGTCAAAGCGGAAAGAGGAAAGACACTCCGCGATTATATCAACGAATATATGCAAAAAGCCAAGAAGGATCAGATACTTAGACTTGCCTCGGTTCTCGGGCTTGACAAAGATATGCTACAAAATATGATGGCACTTAAAGTTGATGATGCCACGATTAACGAGTATGGGAGATTGGACAGCCTCAAGGCAGATGTTGATAAATCAAAAGCAAAAGCATATTTCGAAGCAGTTGAAGGCATTAAAATGCCTATGCCAAAAGTAAACATTAAAGTAGATATGCTTCTGCGTAAGTTCATTATCAGCGGTGGATATGATATTAAAATGCCGGAATAACTTCTGCATACAGCATAAACTTGGTGAAGAATATAAAATTACAATGGGACAATCTCCCGACGGCACTATATATAGCGATTTCCCCTCTGATTATTCTTGTTCAGGGAAATGCTGATTTGAAAGACGGCTGGGTATGTCCGAGAGTATGGACAACGCAAAAGTCGACACCGGCCTCCCACCGCATTTTTGTGCTGCCGCTGTTGCAAATCCGCGCGATGCGCTATCATATTGCGGTAATGATTTAAAAAGAGGAGGACGTATTGTGGCAGAACCCTTTTCATTTAAATATCAGCTGAGCACGATGGCGAAGGAGCGCCTCGACCCGTCGGAGATAGGCGTGATGATAAAGCTGAGCATCGTAAACAACGCGATATCTCTCACGGCCGGAGAGCCGTCGGCCGACATCTATCCGATCGAAGAGCTGAAGAAGGCGTTTTCGACGATATTCGAAGACACGTCGCTGCTCGCCTATGCGAAGGAGGATTTCGGCCTGCTGAATCTGCGCGAATGGATAACAGACCGCATGAAGGCGGACGGCCTGGCGCCGGAGTGGGTGGAGCCGAAAAATATCCTTCTGACGAACGGCGCCGGCGAGGCGATCGACCTCGTAGCCGAGACGCTGATCGACCCGGGCTGCACGGTCCTCGTCGAAGCGCCGACCTTCACGGAGACTCTGTTGACGTTCCGCAAGCAGGGCGCGAACTGCGTCGGCGTCCCCTCGGACGACGACGGCATCATCCCCGAGGAATTCGAAAAGATAGTGAAGGAGCGCGGCGCGCGCTTCCTCTACACGATTCCGAACTTCCAGAACCCGAGCGGCAGGACGTCGCCAGTCGAGCGCCGCGTAAAGATTTTGGAGATCGCCGCGCACTACGACATTCCGGTGTTCGAGGACGACCCCTATCACTATCTGAGCTACGACGGAGAAGCGCCGGCGACATATCTGAGCCTCGCGAAGGATGACAAACGCGTGCTGCACAGCAACAGCTTTTCAAAGCTCGTAGCCCCCGGCGTGCGCTGCGGCTGGCTCGTCGTCCCCGACGCTATAATACCGCACCTCAACGCCTTGCGCATCAGCGCGGGGCTGACGCGCCCCGCGATAGTGCAGCAGGGGCTCTTCAATTACCTGAGCGCGACGGACTTCAAAGCGCGCGTCGCCTTCCTGCGCGACGTCTACAGGGTCCGCAGAAACGGCATGACGGAGGCGATCAAAAAATATCTCCGGCCGCTCGGAATCAAGACGAATTATCCGCGGGGGGGCTTCTTCCTCTGGGGGGAGGCGAGCAGCGTCGGCATCGACGACATACCGGCCTTCGCGCGCTTCGCGGTCGAAAAGAAGAAGGTCGGCATCATCCCGGGAAGCGCGTTCTATACGAGGGATGAAGCGAAGAACGGGCGCGACGCGTTCAGGATATCCTTCGCGAAGGTCGACCCGCAGACCGCCGACGAGGGCATCAGGCGGCTTGCCGAAGCGTTCCGCGAATACAAAAAATAAAAAGGCTGCCGTAATATAAAATCAGCGCTCCGAAACCGATTCTCTTCGGAGCGCTTTGATTCTCGGGGGGCGAGGGCTATAGGACCCTCCGAAAGGTCATTTTACTCCTATATCGCGCAACCACTCTTCGATATCTTCTTCGGCGTTATTCACGTCGCCGCCGTAGATCGCGAGCCCCTTGAGGAGCTTGGCTTTCGGGCAGTATTTGGCGAGGTCCTCCTCACTGCGGCCTAGGCCGCTGCCGCCGTGCGTCATCAGCACCGCCACCTTCTTCCCCGCCAAGTCGTTGGCTTCGAAGAATGTCATGAAAGCCATCGGGAAGGTCCCCCACCAGCAGGGCGACGCGAGTATCACGCTGTCGTACCGGCTCAGCTTCGGCGCCTGCTTCGTCTGAAGGGCGGGGCGCGCGTTTTCCTTCTGCTCTTTTCTGGCGACCTCCGTCGTCTCGCGATAATCGGCAGGATAGGGCCGCACGGTCTTTAATTCGAAGATGTCGCCGCCGAGGCTTTCCTGGACGATCTTCGCCGCCGCGCGCGTGTTTCCGCTGCGCGAGTAGAAGACGACGAGCGTGCCTCCGGCCGCGGCGAAAGCCTCGGAGGCGCAGAGCGCCGACGCGATGGCGAGCAGGGAGATCAGAACTTTAATTTTCATTTTCTATGCCCTCTCTTGCAGATTTTTTTCGCATTCGCGCATTTTTCCGTAAAAAACGTCTATTTTGTAATTGAGCTTATCGAGCGCTTCCTGCAGAACGGCGATCTTTCCCTTAAGCATTTCACGCTGCCCTATCAGAATATCTCTTCTTTCTTCGGCGGTATCCTCTCCCTCCTGCGCAAGGCGGATGTATCTCGTCAGCGCTTCAACGGAGAGCCCGGCGCCCCTCATGTACCTGACGAACTCGACCCATGAACACTCTTTCTCGCCGTAATCGCGCACGCCGGCAGAATTACGCGGCACGCGGGGAAGAAGTCCTATCCTCTCGTAATATCTCAGCGTGTCGGCGGAGAGCCCGTATTTTTCGCTGACCTCACTAATTTTCATGTTATCACCTCACAAACAGGATAACACTTGGAGTCTGCTTCAAGTCAACAAAGAATTCGGCGGGCGCCTCCCGCCTTTGATAAATGCGCGCCCTTTTTAATAGAGCGAGCAGGCTTTCGTTTTGTATCCACAATATCGGCGGAATCGTCTCTTCATCAAATGCGTAAAAAACTATACGGCCTCCATGATTTTTGGCAGCGCCGCCTTGACTACGTCGACGCCGCGCAAAAATTCTTTTATGGGAATCTGCTCGTCGAGGCTGTGGTCGTATTTCGAATCCCCCGGGCCGTAGGCGCCCATCGGGCAGCCCCACACGGAGAGGACGTTGAAGTCGCAGGTGCCCTGCTTAGCGAGGATGCGCGGAGGTTCGCCGGAGACTTCGCGGATCGCGGAGCGGAACGCGCGTATCACCGGGTCCGATTTATGTACCTCGTGCGGCGGCACATACTCGATTATTTTGAGCCCGACGCCGAAGGCCGCGGCCGTTTCGCCGAGCACCATTTCGAGTTCCCGCTGTTCCGCGCCTATCGGGGTGCGGAGGTCCATCGTTATCGTCGCGTAGCGCTTTCCGGCCTCGCGCCCCTCCATCTCCATCACCGCTATCGAATAGCCCTTGCCCATGTTCTTCGTTATCTGCTCCATCGACGCGGAGGCGAGCACCGCGGCCGTCATGGGCCCCGGGCTTCCGGAGCGGTGCGCGCCGCCGTCCTCCGCGAAGAAGGAGAATAGTATCCTGCCCCGGTACGACAGCGCGACGCTCTGAGAGCCCGTCGGCTCGCCCACTACGAGCGCCGCCGGCTCGTGCAGCGGCATGCGGAAGCGCGCGCCGCGCGAATCTATCTCCTCGCCGACCGCGCCGACGAAGGTGAGGCGCCAGTCGTGCGGTATTTCCACAGCCCCGCCTCCGACGGCGAGGGCGCAGCAGGGGCTCTTCGCGTCGACCGCTCCGCGTCCGACGATCCTTTCCTCGTCGACGTGGAACTCCGGCCCGCCGGGCACTGTGTCGATGTGGCTCAGAAGCACGAGCTCCTTGTCGCCGCCGCCGCGCGTCGCGATCACGGAACCGACGCCGTCCAGATGCGACGTCTCCCAGCCGAAGCGCGGCAGGCGGTCGGCGAGCATCCTCGCGGCGTCGGCCTCTTCGCGCGTCGGGCTGGGCACGGCGACCATGTCGACCAGAAGCCCCACCGATTCGGGAAGCCTCATCTGGCGCCGCCTCCCATTTCTTTCATCGTCTTTTCGAATATATCGACGGCGGCGAACGCCGTCTCCTCCGTCACCGCGAAGGAGGGTAGGAAGCGCACGACGCGCGGCCCGGCGGCCGAGGAAAGCAGGCCGCGCCACTGCAGCGCCCTGACTATCTCCTGCGACGCGCCTTTAGTCTCGGCGCCTATCAGCAGCCCCCTGCCGCGCACGGCCGCGACGCCGGGGATGTCTCTCTTTGAAATCTCAGAACAGATCAGCTCGCCCATCTTAGCGGCGTGGGCGCAGAGATTTTTTTCCTTTATGTATTTCAACGCCGCGAGCGCGACGTTCATCGCCAGTTCGTTGCCGCCGTAGGTCGAGCCGTGCGAATGAGGGGGGAAGTCGCCGAGCTCTTCGCGCCATATCGCGGCTCCTACGGCCATTCCTCCGGCGAGCCCCTTCGCGACGCAGACGACGTCCGGCGAAAGCCCCGCACCCTGCGACGCGAAGAAGGCGCCGCAGCGCCCGAGGCCGCTCTGAACTTCGTCGGCGACGAGAAAAGCCCCGTTGGCGCGGCACGCTTCGCTTATCGCGCGCCCTACTTCTGGCGGGATAGGATAGACGCCGCCTTCGCCCTGCACCGGCTCGACGAAGACGGCGAGGGTCTCTTCGGAGATTTTTGCGGGGATCTCCTCCGGAGCATAGTGTTTGACGGCCGGTATAAGCGCGGCAAACGGCGCGCGGTATTTCGGGTTGAAGGTGAGGCCGAGCGAACCGCAGCTGCGCCCGTGGAACGCGCGGCGGCAGGCGATTATCTCGCGGCGTCCACCCTTTAGCGCGGCGGCGAGCTTGAGCGCCGCCTCTATGGCCTCCGTGCCGCTGTTGCAGAAGAAGACCCGCCCTCCGCCGATTTCCTCCGCCAGAAGCCTGGCCGCCTCTTCGCGCGCCGGAGATTCGCAGCCGGCGCCGGAGCTCCATATCCCGTGAGCGGCGCGGCAGAGAGCGTCGACGAGCGCAGGGGCGCCGTGTCCGAAGAGCGCTGCACCGTGCCCGTTGAAGAAGTCGATGTAGCGGCGTCCGTTTCCGTCCCAGACGTATGCGCCTTCGCCGCGCACGAGCGAGACGCCGCGCCCGCCGTAGAGCGAGCTCAGCGCGCGAAGCATGTCGAATTCCCCCCGAATGCGTTCGCGATCGGCTCCTTGACGCGCCCGTCCGCGATGTAGACCTTCGGCACCGAGAGATCGAGCGCCTCGCGACAGGCGACGAGCTTGCGTTTCATGCCGCCCTGCGCGTAATGCTCGAGGATGTCCCAGTCGGCGAGGCGGCCGCTTTTGATAAGGGTCGACTCGTCGCCGGCGCTTTTCAGCAGCCCGGCGACGTTCGAGAGAATCACCAGCGCTTCGGCGTTCACGGCCGCCGCGATCCGGGCGGCGAGCCTGTCGCCGTCGACGTTCAGCGATATTCCGAGCTCGGCGTCGAGCGCGAGGGGCGGGACCACCGGCACAAGCCCCTTATCCAGCGCCGCGGCGAAGGGGCGTGCCTCCGTTTTCGTCACGGTGCCGCTGTAGTTGCCGCGCAGGATGCGCGTCCTCCCGTTCGCGCATTCGCGCAGAAAATCCTTGCGCTCCGCTTCGGCGTGACCCTCCCTCTCGGGGTCGAAGAGCTCCGGCTTCGCACCGCGCGCCGAAAGCTCCTCCGCGATGCTCGCGCCGTAAGAGAGCGCCGCGTCGCGAAAAACGGCGCGCTCACGTTCGCCGACGAAGCGGCTCTTGTAGCCGGATGGGCTCGTCACCATGCGGACATCTATCCCGCGTTCCGCACAGAGCGCGTCCATCGCACCGCTCGCTCCGTGTACGACGATCCAGCGCTCGCCGCCGCGCGTCCTGCGCGCTATCTCATCCGCCAGCGGCCCTACCGCGTTCCCCGCGGCGCCGCCTATCTTGACAACTCCGATCATTTCAAAAGCTTCCTCTCTATGCCGGGTAAAGGGGCATCATATCGAGCCCGCAGATCTCGGGCAGCCCCGTCATCAGATTCGCGCACTGCACGGCGGAGCCGGCCGCGCCCTTCATCAAATTGTCTATAGCCGAGGCGGCGATCATGCGGCGCCCGTCTTCGGCGAGCATAAAGCCCGTCAGGACGCGGTTGCTGCCGAGCACGAAGCGTGGGTCGGGTATGCGGAAGTGCGTCGGCTTCGCCGGAGTGAATGAGACGAAGGGCTCGTCGTTCCAGGCGCTCCTGTAAAGCTTCCAGAGGTCTGCTTCGCGCAGCCGCTCCTTCAGCGTCACGTGCGCGAGGCACTGGATGCCGCGCACGAGCTCGACGGCGGTGACGCCGAGCGTGAACGACGAGAGCGGCAGCGAAAGCTCCTGCGTCACCTCGGCCGCGTGGCGGTGTACGAACGGCGTCACGACGCGCAGCGCGCGGCTGCGCACGGAATGGGCCGAGCCTTCGTCGGCTACGGCGCCGCTCTCCGAAGAGCCCACGCGGCACTCGACGCGCGCCTCCTCTATCGCCCCGGCGCGGGCTACCGGGAGCAGTGCCGTTATCGTAGCCGCGGCGTTGCAACCGACGCCGGAGACGAGGCGCGCCTGCGCTATTTCGGCCCTGTGCAGTTCGGGCAGCCCGTAGGCCGCCTCCGCGAGATACTGCGGTGCGGGATGCTCTACGCCGTACCATTTTTTGTATTCCTCGGCGCTCTTCAGGCGGAAGTCCGCCGATAAATCGACGACCTTCTGGCCGGCTTCGAGCAGCCGCGCCGCGATCTGCGCCGACGCGCGGTGCGGCAGCGCGAGGAAGGCGACGGCCGGAGAGAGAGAAACCGCGTCGTCCGGCGAAATAAAATCCATCCCGTTGTAGACGTGGCGCAGATGCGGATGCGCCGCGCCGACCGCCGTGCCGGCCTTCGAGCGCGACACGGCGCCCACGGCCTCGAAGCGCGGATGGCGCGCGATGATGCGAAGCAGCTCGGCGCCGGCATAGCCAGTCGCGCCCCATATCGTTACCGGAATCTTTTCGTTCATATCTCAACACCCCTCAAAAATTCTGCAATAAAAAAACCCGCTTCCTCTCGGATGCGGGCCGCGCTTTTGCCATATCCACCAGGTCACGTCAGACCGGCACGGCAGAAACCCACGACCCATCCTGCAGGCGCTTTATTCCGCGCTTGCATTTGTTCCCGAGCTTTATTGCCGCAAAAACCGTTTCACGATGCAGCATGATTCACTTTTCCCTCAAGCTCCAAGCCGTCTCGACCACCGCGCCGGGTATGTCGACCCCCGTCGGCTCTATCGAGTTGCGGAACTCCCCGCCGTCGTTGACCTCGTTCACGAGCCAGCGCCCCTGCGATCTGAAAAGATCCGCCGCGAGGAAGCCTCCGCCTATGGCGGCGTGCACCGAGCGCAGCAGGGAAGTCATCTCGCCGTCGAGCGGAAGGTTGGAGGCCGACGCGCCGCGCGCGGTGTTAGTGATCCAATGTTCGCTCGCGCGCGCGATGGCGCATATCGGTTCGCCTCCGACGACGAAAGCGCGCGCGTCGAAGCTCCCCTTGTCGACGAATTCCTGGATGTAAAAGGTGTTGTGTATCGCCCCGAGCATGGATTTATGCTCGAATACCGCCTCGGCGCATTCGCGGTCGTTGATTTTGGCGAGCAGCCTCCCCCAGCTGCCGGAGACCGGCTTGCAGACGACCGGGTAGCCCATCGCTTCGGCCGCGGCGAGAGCCCCCTCCTGCGAAAAGGCTACAGAAAATTTCGGCTGCGGGACGCCCGCCTCCGCCAGCACGACGGAAGTCGTGAGCTTGTTGCCGCACACCTCCGCCACGCGCGAAGGATTTACGAGCGTGACGCCCTGCATCTCCAGCATCCTTGTGACGCCTTCGTTCTGGTTGTGCGAAACGCAGCGCGCGAGCACGACGTCCCCCTCGGAGCAGAAGCGTTCGCTCCCGAAGAGCGCGTCGCTCACGTTGCGCAGCTCGCAGGGTATGCCTCTGCGGTCGGCCGCCTCCTTGAGCAGCTTCTCTTCCGCGCGCAGGCGCGTGAAAAGGATTCTCAGCGCCGGCACGCTACTCTCCCCAGTCTTCCTGCACCTGCGGCGCCTCTTCGACCGCCGGCGGCTCCAGCGATACGACTTCGAGCTCGGTGCCGCAGTCCTGGCAGACGACCAATTCGCCCTCGCAGCAATTTTCCGGAAGGGACACATCCGCCTCGCATACTACGCATTTCACGTTCATTGAAAATACCCCCATTAAAATATATTTTTTAAATCAAATAATATAAACTTTTAATCTTATATATTCTGACTAAATTGCTTTTTAGGGACCCCAAGAACGGCTAAAAGTAAATATCGTTCAAAAATGTCACCAAATAAAGCGAATAATCGCAGATAAATAATTAAAAGTTTATTTATCATGTTTCGGTATGATACTCCGAACTTTTGATTTGTCAATAGCCGAAAATTAAGGCAAAGTGGATCGCCTCCGCTCTCCGGCAAAAAAATTCCGGCGGGGCTTGCCGAAGCGCCTCCGCCGGAACGTTGTCCGCCATATTTCCGTCGTGCCGGAGCGCGCGGCTTTTAAAAGACCGCGTAGTCCACGTCCTTCGGGTCGCCGATGAACATGTGTCCGGGTGCGTGCGTGATAGCGAAGGGCGGCTTGCTCTTCATGAGCACCGCCTGCGGCGTCACCCCGCAGGCCCAGAAGACCGGCGCCTCTCCTTCGCGAATCTCCACCGGCTCGCCGAAGTCCGGCTTGTCCACGTCTTTGATGCCTATCGCCGCCGGCTCTCCGATCTGCACCGGCGCGCCGTGGACGGCGGGGAATCTTCCCGTCGCCAGCACGGCCTTGGGAATCTGCTCGTATTTGATCGGCCTCATGCTGACGACCATCGGCCCGCTCAAGCGTCCGGCCGGCCTGTTCTGGATGTTGGTTATGTACATCGGGACGTTGCGGTTCATGTCGATGTGGCGTATCGGTATGCCGGCTTCGAGCAGCGCGCCCTCGAAGCTGAAGGAGCAGCCGAGCAGAAAGGCGACGAGATCCTCTCTCCAATATTTTTTTACGTCGGCCGGCTCGTCCGTGAGTTCGCCGTCCACCCATACGCGGTACTTGGGGATGTCTGTGCGCACGTCCGAGCCGGGCGCGATGAGCCTGGCTTCCCAGTCGCCCGGCTCGGTGACGTCGAGTATCGGGCACGGCTTAGGGTTGCGCTGCGCGAAGACGAGGAAGTCGTAAGCCCATTCCTTCGGCAGGACTATCATGTTGGCCTGCACGTTGCAGTGACAGAGCCCCGACGTCGGGTAAGTCCATTCGTTTTCGCGGATCAATCTGCGCATCTCTTTCGGTTGTGTTGAATAAAAAGGCGTTACGTCAAATGGCAGCGTCATCCCCATACTACCTCCTTCAGATTTGTCACCTTGACTCCCGCGCGCTCGAGCGCCGCGCGCACGGCTTTCGCCATTTCCACCGCTTCCGGCGTGTCGCCGTGCATGCATATGGAGTGCGGGCGGAATTTTATCACCGAACCGTCGATGGCTTCGACCGTTCCCTCGACGACCATGCGCACGACCCGCGCGGCCGCGGCCTTCACGTCGCGGATGAGCGCGCCGGGCTGAGAACGCGGCACGAGCGAGCCGTCCGGCAGGTAGCCGCGGTCGGCGAAGGCTTCGGCGGCAAATGGCACGCCGAGCTCCGCGGCGGCCTTTTCAAATTCCGAGTTCGCAAGCCCCATGAGGATTACCCCCTCTCCCGAATCCTTCACGGCCTGCGCGATCGCCTTCGCGAGCGCGGCGTCCTTCGCGCCCTGGTTGTACATCGCGCCGTGCGGCTTCACGTGCTGAAGGACGAGGCCGTTCGCGCGGCAGAAGGCTTTGAGCGCGCCTATCTGGTACAGGCAGTCCGCGTACTCTTCGTCCGGCGTGCATTTCATATTCCTGCGCCCGAAGCCGACGAGGTCCGGATAGCCCGGATGGGCTCCGGCCGCGACTCCCCTCCGGGCGCAGGCTGTCAGCGTCTTTTGCATCACGAGCGGGTCTCCGGCGTGAAAGCCGCAGGCCACGTTAGCCGAGGTCACAGCCTCCAATATCGCCGCGTCGTCGCCCATCTTATAGGCGCCGAAGCTCTCTCCGATGTCGCTGTTCAGATCTACCTTATACATTTTTGCCTCACTCCTTTAATATTTCTTCACAGCTTATATCGTACGTCTTTCCCTCCAGCGTGAGCCTGAAACTGCCGGAAAGAGGGCGCGCCGCGCCCGGGCCGCAGGAGACGTACGACAGGCGAAGCTCGCCCGCCCTATTCACGGCCGCGGCTATCCTCCTCTGCTCAAGGGCGCCCTCTTCGACGGATGCCGCGCGGAAGCGCACCTTAGTCCCCGGTACCTTCTGAACGAGAGACGCTATCGAGAGCGGAGTAAGGACGCCGATCTTAGTGTAGCCTCCGGTGGTCTGGCGGTCTGCGAGCATGATTATCGGCATGCCGTGCCCCGGTATCTGCACGGCGCCGAGCGGTATCGCGTCAGATACGATGTCCGCCCCCCTTTCCGTGTGCTCGACCTTCGGCCCCTCGAGGCGGCAGCCCATGCGGTCGGACTGCGCCGTCACGATATATTCCGATTCGAAGAGTACCTGCTTACCTTTATCGGTAAAAGCTTCCTCCTGCAGGCCGGTCATTATCGCAAGCGGCTCGCCGGCGGTATAGGCCGGGATCGCTTCCTCCGGCAGGCGGAAACCGTCTAGGCGCCGCCACAGTGGTGCCGGCTCGCCGCTATTTATCACGTCCCCGGCCTTGAGCGCGCGCCCTTCGATGCCTCCGATTTTCGCGCGCATGTAGGTCGAGCGGCTGCCCATAACGACAGGCGCCTCCACGCCTCCCGCGAGGCAGAGATAGCCGCGGCAGCCCTCTCCCTTCGAGCCGGAAAAGGATACCACGTCGCCCTTCGTCAGCACGACCGCCCGCCATGAGCCGACGGTGCGCTCATTCACGGAAAAGCCGAGGTCGGCGCCGGTGAAGACCGCCGCGCCGCAGCCTATGACCTCCAACTCCGGCCCGATGAGCGTAACTTCGAGCGCGGCCGCCTCCTGCGGGTTGCCGAGCATCGCGTTGCCGAGCCTGAGCGCGGGGAGGTCCATAGCGCCGGCCACGGGCACGCCGCTGGACTGATATCCCCAGCGTCCAAGGTCCTGCACCGAGGTCAGCATGCCGGGCTTTTTCACGACCAGTTCCATCATCTTATTTCGCCTCCGTTATAAGCGCTTCGTAGCCGCCGACGGCCGTTTCGGCTGCGATTTTTTTATACTCTTCCTCCGTCACCGGAAGGAAGCGCACCTCGTAGCCGGCCTCTATCAGCGTCGGCCGCGCGGCCTCGGGTGTGAAGAGGCGCAGCGGCGTGCGGCCGATCAGCTGCCAGCCGCCGGGGCTGTCTATCGGGTATATACCCGTCTGCTTTCCGGCGATGCCGACGCTGCCGCCCTTGATGACGGTGCGGGGATTCGCGAGGCGCGGCGTCGCGATCGTCTCGTCCATGCCTCCGAGGTAGGCAAAGCCGGGCAGAAAGCCTATCATGTAGCAGTGGCAGGTCCTCGCGCTGTGGCGTTTTATCACCTCTTCTTCGGATATGCCGGCGTGCCGCGCGACGTTCGCTATATCCGGCCCGTACTCGCCGCCGTAGCATACGGGAATCGAAATCGACATATGCGCGCCGGCCTCTTCGCCTGCTGCTTTCGGCGCCGACCTTGCCTCCGCTATGACCTCCTGCGCACTGACGGCTGTCGAATCGAAATAGATCGCCAGCGACCTGTAGGTCGGGAGGCACTCGACTATTGGGATGTTTTTCTGATTCAGAAGATGCTTCTTAAGATTCATCACCGCGTCGTTCGCACCGCGGTCTATTTCATCCGCGAACTCCGCGACCACGCAGGATTCTCCGGCGTTCAGATATTTGGGGTCGTCAATATATATCGCCACCGACATCACTCCTTATACGCAAAAGCACAGCGCGCCCTTTTTTCCCTTTTAATTCTACACCGAAACGCCGAAGCCCACATTTATCCGAAGAGCTTCATTATCCCCGCGAGCGACTTGACTCCCATCCATGCGGTGAAAGCGACCATGATCCAGCCGCAGACACGGCCGAGGCGCGCTGGAGTATGGCGCTTAATACGCCGCCGGCCTGCCTCCTGGACGCCGCAGGCGGCGCATACAAAAAACAGGCTGCTCGGCGGCAGCCTGTTTTAATCGTCACTTTCGGCAGCGAAGGCGAAATCCATCGCGCGCCGCTTTGATTTCCGCGCTTACGGCTTGATCAGCGGCAGTTCGGGGTTGCCCGCCCAGGCCTGGAAGCCGGCGTCGTAGCTCTGGCTCTTTTTGAAGCCGCATCCGCGCAGAAGCATCGTTACGAATGCCGAGCGCACGCCGGCCGTGTCGTAAACGACTATCTCGCAGTCCGGCGTGACGCCCTTCGACGCAAGCAGAGCCTGCAGGTCAGCTTCCGTCTTTACGCCGCTGTTTTCGCCTAAGAAAGCTTCCCTCGGGATGTTTATCGCGCCCGGAAGATGTCCGCGGCGTTTCTCCTGGAAGGGGGCGATCTTGCCGAGGAACTCGGAATCGGTGCGCACATCGAGGAGAACGAGTCCCGGCTTGCCAAGATTGTTGTTTATCCATTCCGTCGTCGCCCTGTAATTGGGTGAGTACTCCTTTATCGTGAAGGCGACGTTTTTATTCGTGTTCTTGTTCTTCGTTATCTGGCCGCCGATCGCCTTCCAGGCGCCGATGCCGCCGTCGAGCATCTTGGCGTTTTTGATTCCCGCCTGACGGAGGATCCAGAGGGTCCAGCCGCTCTGTCCCCAGCCCCCGGCGTCGCAGTACGCGACGACCGTCTTCTTGCCGTTGATCCCGAGCGCGCCGATGCGCTTCGCCATCGTCGCCGCCGGCCATATCGTTCCCCATTTTTCGCTGCCCTGCTGGGCGTTGGTGTTCGCAAAATATGTCCACGGCGCGTTCACGGCGCCGGGGATGTGCCCTCCGGCGTAGAGGCTCTCGGGGCGCGAATCGACGAGTATTACGTTGCCGCGGTTCGCTTTGAGCCACTCGGCGGAGACAAGGAGGGTCTCTTTGGTCTCATGCGCGCCTTCCTTCATCGGAGAGGGGTTCAGCGGGCGCCCGGCGGGAATTTCTCCGGCGCTCGCCTGGGGGGCCGGCTGAACCGCAGGGGCTGCGGCTTCCTCCTGCTTAGCTTCGCCGCTCTCGGCGGGCTTGGCCTCGGGAGCCGGAGCGGCGTCCTTCGCCTCTCCCTGTTTGGCGCCCTTCTCTTCGGCGGGGGCGGGCTGCGCCTCAGGAGCCGAGGCCGGCGCTTCCTCTTTTACTTCTTTCTTCTCGTCGGCCGGAGCGGGTTTCGCCTCTTCGGGCTTCGCTTCTTCCGGCTTTACGTCGTCGGAGGGCGCTGCGCTCTCTGCTTTCTGGGGTTCGACGACGCCTCTGTTGTTCTCGGCCTCTTCCTGAGCTTTAGCGGCTTTTTCGGCCTCTTCCTTAACTATTTTGTCCATCTCGGAAGCGCTCGGATTCTTTTTCTGCGCGCTCCCTTCGGCCGGAGCGGCTTCGCTCTTCTCTTCGGGAGCCTTGTTCTCTTCTTCCTTCACCGCGGCGGCCTCGCCCTCCGCGGGCTTTGCTTCGTTGGTCGAAGCGTCCGCCGGCTCGGCGTCCTGCTGAGGCTTATTCTCGCCGCCGTCCTGCTGCTGCGCGGGAGCCGTGTCTTCCGACACGCCAGTATTCGCCTTTTTGAATGCCTGTACCTGTGCCAGCAGGGACGCATAGGCGTCGCTGTTCTCTTTCTGATCCTCGGAGGTCGCCGCCGTTACCGGGACGGCTCCGCCGATAAGCGCGGCTGCTAGCGCCAGCATGATTATTTTTTTCAAATTAACATCTCCTTAATCCTCAGTTTCCGTCGCCGCATACTTTTGCGGCCTGTCGCTTACTGTCGACGCGCGAATTATAGCACAAATCTCCCGATAATCTCTTTATCGGCGCGTCATTTCCAATTGTCGTATATCCATTTCGCGGCGCGCTTCGCCTCGTTGAATTCCTCCGCGGGTCCGTCCCCTTCGCCCCGCGGCTCCGCGCTTTCCCTGCGCAGCCGCATCCAGTCGCTGTATTCGACGAGGGAGCCGTTTCTTGCGAAGTGGTCGAAGACAAGGTCGAATTTCGGGATTCCCCACAGAGCGGAGGGCGGCAGAGCTCCGGCGTTGACGAGAGCCGCGGTCGCCCTCTGGAGCAGCCCCTTGACTCCTCCTTTGTGGTCGACGCGCAGCAGCACCGCGCGGTGCCCGCCGGTTATCGTCTCCGAGACCATGTTGACCGAGTCCTCCGTGCAGAAG
This sequence comes from Synergistes jonesii, assembly GCF_000712295.1. Taxonomy (NCBI): domain Bacteria; kingdom Thermotogati; phylum Synergistota; class Synergistia; order Synergistales; family Synergistaceae; genus Synergistes; species Synergistes jonesii. Next base: position 52,913 of record NZ_JMKI01000031.1, read on the forward strand.
ACCTCGGTGGAGAAGCCGAGCATCGCGGGGATCGGGTTGAATTCGTCCTCCGACGCGACGAGCAGATATTTCACCGCGTGCGAGTGCTGTGCGAGCGTCCTGACGACCTTCTCGGCCGCGGCGCTCGTGCGGCGCGACGTCGTGATGAAGATGTCGGCTCCGGAGTGCTGTGCTAAGTTCAAAATCTGCCCGAGGCGCCTTTTCACCCACTGCGGCGTCACCGAGTAGTTCGCGTCGTCGCCGCCGACGAGGATCGACCACTTTTCGCGCGCGGCGGAAGGATGCTCGGAAAGCAGAGCCTGCGCTTCCTTCTTCAGCCTTTCTTTTATGACGTAGTTCGGAGAGCCGAGGGTCACGAATATGTTCGGCTTTCTCTCTGGGCAGTCGTGCTCGGGAACGATCGCGAAATCGAAGGGTTCCGTGCCTATCGCGCTCGGCGTCATAACGGTGGCGCACGCGCAGCGCCAGATGTAGCCGAGAGCGATGTTGTAAGGGGCCGCGGTGCTGCCGGCCGATATTATCAACACGCTGCCCGCGCCCTCCTGCACGTTGCGCTCGGCGAACCACTGGCCGACGCGGCGTATCAGCGCGTCTCCGTCCGACGCGGCGAGCCAGTCGCGCGCGTCTCGTCTCGTGCCTCCGGCGAGCACTCGGCTTGCGGCCTTCGCGCGGGCCTTGGCCGCGCCCGTGAGCAGAGGCACCTCGCTTTCGAGTATCTCGGCGCCCGTGAGGCGCGAGAGCCAGTAGGCGACGCCGCGGCTCTGATTGACGTGCCCGCGTATGCCGTCGCTCAATATTATGATCACCCTCAGCGCGTCTCCGGAGTTCATCTTTCTTCGTTTTTCCTGCGCGCGAATATGCGCCGCACCTCTTCGAGGTCCTCCGGCGTGTTGACGTTCGGCCCCTCCGAGGGATATTTCGTCGCTATGACGGCCATCGAATAGCCGTGCTCGAGTATGCGCAGCTGCTCGAGACTCTCCGTCTTCATCAGCGGCGTCGCCGGAAGCTTTACGAACTTGAGCAGGAATTCTTTCGTGAAGGCGTATATGCCGAGATGCTCCCATACCGCGCAGCCTGCGTCGCTGCGGCGGAATGGTATCGGCGAACGGCTGAAGTAGAGCGCGCGCCCGTTCAGCGCGCGGACGACTTTCACGATGTTGGGGTTGAGGAAGTCCTCTTCTTTTTTTATCGGCACGCACACCGTAGCGGAATCGGCGCTACCGTCGCCGGAGATTCCGCAGGCGAGCTCGCGCAGCATGCGCGGGTCTAGCAGAGGCTCGTCCCCCTGTATGTTTATCACGTAGTCCGCGTCCACCTTCGCCGCTATTTCGGCGACGCGACTCGAGCCGTCGGGGTGGTCGGTGCGCGTCATCAGCACGTCGGCGCCGAATTTTTCAGCCGCGTCGTATATTCTGCTGTCGTCCGTGGCTATCACGACGCGGAAAAATACGTCGGACGCCAGCGCGCGACGGTACACCTGTTCGATCATCGTCCTGCCGCCTATTTCGAGAAGGGGCTTCCCGGGCAGCCGCGACGACGCGTAGCGTGCCGGAATCACCCCCAAAAATTTTTTAGCCTTCATCCGCGCGCCTCCTGCCATTCGCGGAATTTGGCGAGCATCCTGCCGCGGTCGAGCGGACGCACGTTTTTCACTATCCACTCGCGCATCGCCTTTCCATCGTCGGTCTCCTGCTTATAGCTCATGAAGTCGAGCCCTATGCCGAGCGCGTCGGCTATTTTCAGCGCGAAAGCCGGCCATATCATGCCGATGTCGCCAATGACGGGCAGGCTTCCCTCGTGGCGCGCGAAGGCGGACATTTCCATGCGGAAGGGGATCTTCGATATTTTCGTCTTGGGCAGCCCCTTGTCGATGGCCTCCTGAATCATCGCGCTCGACCTCTGAAGGTCCTGGGCGCGGCGGAGGTTTTCGTCGAGGTCGAAGCGGATCAGCGTCTTCCCCCTGAGGCTGTAGACGGGCTGCCCCTGCCACCACGACCAGATGCCGTGCCCGGTATAGGTCTCGAAGGGGCCGTCGTGTATCTCCTGGGTCAGGGCCACGGCGGATTCTATTATCACGTCCGAGGAGCCGAGCATCGCCGATATGCGGCGCGAGCGCTCAGTGACGGGTATGCTGTCGCCGACCGCCATGCCGACGTGTCCGCCGCCGACGAGCTGCGGGATCGTTACGAGCACGGGCACGCCCTTTTCCGCGCCGGCGCCGAGCATAGTGCGCCTGTCGCACCCCCAGCCCGCGACCGCCTCGAAGGGCAGGCCGGACTGGCGGCAGAGCGAATGGATTTCCTCGGCCAGCTTTTCCGTGCGCAGCCCCATCGGGTACGCCATGTTCGCGGCCGCCTTTATCACGAAATGCCCCTCCGCGTCATGGCGTTTCGCTAAAAGCTCCCTGTCGAGAATCATCTCTTTTGAAAGCTCGTCGAGCTCTTCGTCCGTCATGTCGGTAAATTCGAAGACGTTCCCGCGGGGCATGAATTTCTCGTCGAGCCCAAGCTGCGCGGCGCCGCACATCTTCACGCGGTCTAAGGCGCCGCCCATCTCGTGGCTTATCACGGCCGAGCTCGTCGTCACTCCGTCGACGACGCCCTTTTCGATAAGCTCCGCTATCAGCGTCGTAACGCCTTCGTGGAGATTCGGGCCGCTTCCGGTCACCACCGCGACTTTCCCGCCGCGTTTCTTCACCGCGGCGACCCTTTCGGCCGCGGCGTCGAGCGTCTCTTTAGAGCGCTCGTCGAGTTCGCCGTAGAATTTTTGAATAAGCTCGCGGTTTATCTTTGCCGTCATCTATTTTCCTCCCGTGCCAACGAATTTTTTATTATTTTCCACGCGCGCGCCGAAGCGCCGCGCGATTTTTCAAAGTATCGGCGGCTGAGCTCAAGCCGCTTCGCGCCCTCTTCCGCGGCCGCGACCCTGAGCCAGGCGTCGGCGAGCTCTTTTTCGTCCGCTACCTGATCCGCCGCCCCCATCGCGAGGAAGGCCCGCGAGGCCTGGGCGAAATCCTCCATATGGGGGCCGTACTGTACCGGCACGCCCCACGAGAAGGGCTCCAGGATGTTCTGCCCGCCGTCGTCGGTGAAGCTGCCGCCGACGAAGGCCGCGCGCGCCGTGCCGTACAGCTCGAAGAGCACGCCTATTTTGTCTACGATAAGTATATCCCACTCCGGCGTAAGTTGTGACAATTTTGCGAAAACGTATTTTGGAGGAATCAGACGGCAGACCGCGTCGGACCTTTCCGGATGGCGCGGGGCTATTATGAGCCGCGCGTCCGGAAGCGCGCCGCGCAGGCTTTCGAAGGCGGCGAGCGCCTTTTCGTCCTCGCCCGCGTGCGTGCTCCCGGCCATGAATATCGGGCGCTCCGCGCCGAATTTTTCGAGCCATTCGTCCCGCGCGGAAAAGTCTTTGCGCGCGAGCAGGGCGTCGACCTTCCCGTCACCGGTGACGTGCAGCTTGGCCGCGTCTACGCCGATCGACGAAAGGCGGCGCGCGTCCTCTTCGTCGCGCAGCAGGATCTTGTCGAAAAGGGAGTACGCCCGCGCGGCGATACGCTTAGAGAGGGCGCCGCTTATGCGCCTCCATGTCCTGTCCGATATCCTCCCGTTGACGAGGAAGGCCGGCACGCCGCGCTCCCTGCATTCGCCGAGCATGTTGGGCCACAGCTCCGTCTCGGCCGCGACGAAAGCGGCGGGGCGCAGCGAATCGAGGGCGCGCCGGACGAATTTCGTCTTGTCCCACGGGTAATAGATGTGGAAATCGTAGAGCCCTGAGCAGAGGCGCTCCGCCATCGCGCGTCCGGTCTGGGTCGTCGTCGAAAGGACGATTTTGCCGCCGTATCCCTCCTCGCGCGCCGCCTTTATGAAGGGCGCCGCGGCCTGCGCCTCGCCGACCGAGACGGCGTGTACCCAAAGAGGGCGCTCTCCGCGGAGCAGCGAAATTTTTTCCGCAGGGATGATCCCCTGCCGTTCGTCGTTGCCCTCGCTGTACTTCGCTTTGAGGGAATCCTGCGACAGCGCGAAGAAGGCGTCTATCGAAAGTCCGTAGAGGGCGCGCAGCAGAGACAGTTACGCCACCCCCGCCTTTAGTATTTCGTGTATGTGCACCATGCCGACGGGCTTGCCCTCCTGGACGACTATCAGAGCGGAGACCTCCCACTGCTCGACGATGCGCACGGCCTCCGCCGCGAGGCGGTCAGGCGCTATCACGCGCGGATGGGTCGTCATCGCGCGCGAGACAGGGAGATCGAGCCCCTCGAGCCCCTCTTTTTCGATGAAGCGGCGCAGGTCTCCGTCGGTGAAGACGCCGACGAGCTTTCCTTCGTCGTCCACCACCGCGGTCGCGCCGTAGCCCTTGCTCGTTATGTCGAAGAGCGCGTCGCGCACTCTCGCCCCTTGGTTCGTGATCGGCATCCTCTCGCCCGTGCCCATGAGGTCGGAGACGCGCAGCAGCAGCCGCTTGCCGAGGGAGCCTCCCGGATGGAAGAGCGCGAAGTCTTCCTTCTGCAGCCCGAGCAGCAGTGTGGCCGTGCCGGCGACGGCGTCGCCGAGCGCCATCTGCAGCGTCGTGCTGCTCGTGGGCGCGAGTTTCAGCGGGTCCGCCTCGCTCTCGACGTGGCAGTTCAAAACGATGTCGGCCTCGCGCGCGAGCGTCGAACCGGCGTTGCCCGTGACAGCGATTATCGGTGCCCCCAGGCGCTTGAAGTAGGGGATCAGCGCGATGAGCTCCTGCGTTTCGCCGCTGTTGCTGAGGAAATAGCCGACGTCCTCGCGGCAGACCATTCCCAGGTCGCCGTGCGCGCCCTCCGTCGCGTGCAGGAAAAAGGCCGGCACTCCGAGCGACGCGAAGGTCGCTGCGGTCTTGCGCCCGACGTGCCCGGACTTTCCCAGCCCCGAGACGACGACGCGCCCACGGCAGCGGCTCACGAGATGCGCCGCGGCGGCCATCTCTTCGCCTATCCTTTCAGTCGCGGCCTTGAGCGCTGCGGCCTCTTTGTTCAGAATGCCCCTCCCCTCCGCCACCAGCTCTTCGACGGTATAGTTCTTCTCTTCTCTTTCGTACGGCAGATTCATTTTTATTACCTCGCGCTTATTTTACGTCCGTGAAGCCTATCTTCCCGCGGACGACCTTGTCTATCTCGTAAACCTGGCGCAGCGCCCCGCGCACGTCGGCCATCGGAATGGAATTCGGGCCGTCGCATTTGGCGCGCTCCGGGTCGGGATGCACCTCCATGAAGAGCGCGTCGACGCCTATCGCAACGGCCGCGCGCATCAGGGGCAGTGCGAAGGCGCGGTCGCCTCCGCTGCATGTCCCCATGCCGCCGGGCTTCTGCACGCTGTGCGTCGCGTCGAACATCACCGGACAGCCGAGCGCGCGCATCACAGGCAGAGAGCGGAAGTCGACCGAGAGCTCGTGATAGCCGAAGGACGTCCCGCGCTCGCAGAGAATCACGTCGCGGCAGCCGCTTTCGCGACACTTTCCGACGACGGAGGCCATGTCCTCCGGCGCCATGAACTGCGCCTTCTTGACGTTAAGCGGCCTGCCGGTCCTGCTCGCGGCCGCCAAAAGGTCCGTCTGGCGGCAGAGGAAGGCCGGTATCTGAAGCAGGTCGACGTGCTTCGCGGCGATCTCGGCCTGATATGGCTCGTGTATGTCGGTCACCACCGGCACGCCGGCCTCTTTCCCTATCTCCGAGAGCCATTCGAGCCCCCTTTCAAGCCCGGGGCCGCGGTAGCTCTTTATCGACGTCCTGTTAGCCTTGTCGAAGGACGCCTTGAATATGTAATTGAAGCCGAACTCCGCACAGTATTTTTTCATTTCGCGGGCGATCGAAAGCGCCTCGTCGAAGGTGTCGAGCACGCAGGGGCCCGCGGCGACCGTAAGTTTTTCGCCGCCGACCTCTATGTCGCGCACCTTTACTCTCTTAACGTCCATCATTCACAGCTCCTTTTTTGTCGTCTATAGCATCAAGATATTTCGTATACTTTTCGTAAACGCGGCACCGCGTCTCCCAGCCGAGCTCCTTCGCGCAGTACTCAGTCACCCTTTCGAGCGCGCCGGTGCGTCCGAGGTTTTTTATCCCCGCCTCCTGCATGAAGCGGCGCAGCCCGCTGTTCGAGAGCACGCGGAAAGCCGCCGAGGAGAGCTCCTCGGCGGTGGGGGGCACGAGGATTTCGGCGTCGCGCAGCAGCTTCTTCTGGCGCAGCTTGCCGCGCTCTATTATCGAAACGACCGGGATGCCTATGCCGGCGCAGAGCTGGTTCGCGGTGCCGCCGAGCCCTATCAGCAGCTCCGCGCCGTATGCCGCGGCCGCGACCGGCTCGCGGCATATGTTGACCGTCACATCGCCCGACGAGAGCCTCGACATATCCTCAGAGAGCGTCCAGCCGCTGAGATTCTCCGCCAGCTTTTTTATCTCTATCGTCGGCGCCGGCACCATCACAAAGCTGCATTCGATCCTGCGCGAGAGCAGCGCCGCCGCGTCGAGGATCAATTTTACATCCTCATAGGCGCGCGGGCGGCTGCCGGGAAGCAGCAGCACCTTCGCGCCTCGCTCGTCCCATGCGAAGGCCGGCGCCTTCGCCTCGTCGAGCAGGTCCATTATCGGGTTGCCGTAAAAGACAGCCGGCACTCCGCCGGCCGCGAGCTCTTTCGCCGTCTCCTCGTCTCGCGTGAAGACGAGCACGCAGCGTCTGCGCAGAAAGAATTTTTCTATCCAGAGATGCCCCGAGAGGTGGATCGTCTTGGCGGTCGCGACGAGCAGGGGCTTCATGCCCTGCCCCCATAGGACGCTCGACGCAAGATATACGTCGCCGACGCAGAGCGGCGTGCGGTAGCTGCCGATAAAGCCGCGCATCGCGTCGCGCTGCTCCTTTATCGCGACGCCGAGCCCGCAGCGCACGTCGCGCAGAAAGTCTCCTATGTGATACTTGACGACGCCGCCGCTCGGCATATCGGCCGGCGGGGATACGACGCGGATGCCGCTTTCCTCGTATGGTTTGCCGGAGCCGACGAAGGTGAAGGCGTCGATTTTCGCGCATCTGAAGCGCTCGGCCAGCTTTTTTGCAAGGACCACGCCGATCGCGTCCTCGCCGTGCCCGTTCGAGGCCACGAGGAAGGAGGGGCGCAGCCTTTCGGCTATCTTCCTGCGGAAGGCGAGAGAATCCCTGATCGCGACGGATATCGAAGGCACGTAGAGGGGGCGGTCGAAAAAGAGCCCGTGTGGAATGTTCGTCAGGTCCTTTTCTGTGCAGACGAAGCCGTCCGCTCCGACCTCGCCGGCGAAATTTTCGAGCTCCGCGACATCCTCCTCCGTCAGAAAGTGGTGGTCCCTGAAGGTGCGGCGCCCCGCAAGCTCTACTCCGAGCTCCCCGAGAAAGCTGTAAAAGCCTTCGGGGTTCCCTATCGCCGAGAGCGCGATATATCTGCCGCGCGGCGAGAAGTCCCGCGGAAGTTTTTTTTCGTCGCCGGCGGAGATGGAAAGCCAGCGGTCGAGCTTTATATCGGCGGTAAAAATTTTATCTTCGGAGACGTAAGGAGCGAGTTTTTTCTTTATCGCGGCGACGGCCTCCGGCGTAGTCTGATTCGCCTTCGTCAGCACGACTATATCGGCGCGGCGGAAGGCGGACATCGGCTCGCGCATCAGCCCGGCCGGCATTATATTGCCGTTGCCGAAGGGACAGGTGGAGTCCACGAGGACTATGTCGACGTCGCGCGCCATCTTCCTGTGCTGAAAGGTGTCGTCGGTCACGGCGACCTCAGCGCCGAGCGCGGCGAGCAGCTTGACCCCTTCGAGGCGGTTGCGCGAGACGACTATCTTCGCATCAGGCAGCCGCTTCGCGAGCATCAACGGCTCGTCCCCCGCAAAGTCGCGCCCCGTGCTCTTTTCGTCCTGCCCGATCCAGAGGGGCGGGTGCTCCTTCGTGCGGTAGCCGCGGCTCACGACGCCGGCTCTTATGCCGCTTTCGGCGAACTGCCTGACTATATATTCCGCCACCGGCGTCTTGTTCGTACCGCCGAAGCTGTTGTTGCCTATGCTCACGGTAGGGAGCGCCGGGTCGGTAACGGAAAAGATCCCGCGATTGAAAAGCTCTATGCGCAGCTTCATCCACGCCGACGCGATAAGCTGGCACGGATATAAAACGCTCCAGGGGGAAAGCCCGCTTTCGCCCCGCACGTATCTCAGATAGCTGCGCAGAAGCTTCGACATGCTACGCCTCTTCCGGCGTATGCCTGCCGTTGCCCGCCGCGTACATTTTATAGTACTGCCCTCCGGCCGCGATCAGCTCGTCGTGAGTTCCCATTTCGGCGATAGCGCCTTCCCTCAGCACGAATATCCTGTCGGCGTCGCGTATCGTCGAAAGGCGGTGGGCTATGACGATGGCGGTGCGCCCCTCCATCGCGTTGTTCATCGCTTCCTGCACCTGCTGCTCTACGAGCGTATCGAGCGAAGACGTGGCCTCGTCCATTATCAAAATCTTCGGGTCGCGCACGACGGCGCGCGCGATAGCGACGCGCTGGCGCTGCCCTCCGGAAAGAGTCACGCCGCGCTCTCCGACCTCCGTATCGAAGCCGCGCGGCAGAGTCTTGATGAAATCATAGATTCCGGCCATCTCGGCCGCCCTGACGAGGGCCTCCTTCGTCACGTTCTTGCAGCCGTAGCCGATGTTATAAGCGAGCGTGCCCTTCATAAGCACGGGGTCCTGCGGCACGACGCCGATCTGGCGGCGGTAGGATTTTATTTCGACGGCGCGTATGTCCACGCCGTCGACCTTGACCGCGCCGCCCTGCGGGTCGTAGAAGCGCATTATCAGATCCGCGATCGTCGACTTGCCGGCGCCTGTCGGGCCGACTATCGCGACCTTCTCGCCGCGCTTTATATCGAACGAAAGGCCGTTCAGAACCATTTTCGAATCGTTATAGCCGAAGCGCACGTTCTCAAAGGAGACGCGCCCCTCCATCGGCGAAAGAATCTGCGGGTTTTCTGCGACGGGGACCTCGTTCTTTTCGTCCAAAATCTCAAATATGCGATCCGCCGACGCGGCGCCCTGCTGTATCGAGCTGACGACGCGGCTCAGAGTGCGCACCGGCTGCACGAGCAGACCGATATAGGTGCAGAATGCGATGAGCCCGCCGGCCGTCAGCCTGCCGGCGATGACGCTGCGCCCGCCGCTCCAGAGGATTATCGCGAGCGCCGAAATGAGGATGACCTCGACGATTCCCTCAAGCACGCCGCGCACCTGCGTGCCCTTCATCACCGCCTTGAAGTGAAGGTCGCTCTCCTCCTTGAAGCGCTTGTATTCCTCCTCTTCGGTGGCGAAGGAGCGGACTATCTTTATCGACGAGACCGCCTCCTGCGCGATCGCCGCGACCATCGCGAGCCTGTCCTGTATCACCGCGCCGACGGAGCGCAGCTTCGACGAAGCCCTGTCTATCGCGAGCGCCGCCACGGGAATTATCAGAGATGTTACCAGCGTCAGCCGCCAGTTGAGAAAGATCAGGAAGCCTATGATGCCGACGAAAGTGACGCCCTGCACGACAAAATCTATGACGGCCGACGCAAGGATGTTCTGAAGCGTCGCGACGTCGTTCGTGATGCGCGAGAGGAATTCGCCGGAGCGCCTGCTGTAGAGGGTCGCGAGCGAGAGCCTCTGCGTGCGGTCGTAGAGCTCGAGGCGGATATCTATCACGACCTTCTGCCCGACCCACGTCATAAGATAGAGGTTCGCATAGGCGAACGCCGCCTTCAGTATATAAAGAAACACCACGCTGACGCAGAGTATGTTCAGCAGCTGCGTCTGTTTTCTTATCAGGACGTCGTCGACGACGTTCTTTATCAGCCACGGCGGGATGATCGACGCGACGGCGGAAAGTATCATGCAGACGACCGCGTAGATCAGCCGCTTTTTATACGGTACGCAGTACTTAAGGACGCGGAAGTACGACGTCCACTCCTCTTTTTTTGCGAGCTTCAGCATTTTCCCGTTCCCTTCATTATCTCTTCGCTCCAGAAATCGTAGACGCCCTCTTCGCCGAGCGTCCTGCGCGCGCGTTCCATCGTCTCTTCTATCCCGCCGCGGAACGCTTCATCGCCGTTCAGCCACGCAAGCGCGCTCTTCGTGATGTTCTCCGCGGTGGCGCTCTCCTGTAGCAGCTCCGGGAACATATCGCACCCCGCTAAGATGTTCGCCATCGCGTAATGCCGCGTCTTTATCACGCGGCGCGCCACAAAGGCCGACAGCGGATTCAGCCTGTAGGTCACTACCATGTAGCAGCCGAGAATCAGAGATTCGACCGTGATCGTGCCGCTCGCGCCTATCGCGCAGCGGGCCCGCGCCATCAGATCGCGCCCCTGGCCGGCGTAAAAGCGCACGCCGGAGCGCGTGAATTCCGAGATCATGTCGTCGTGTGCCGCCGGGTTGAGGCCGGGGGCGACGGAAAATACGGGGAGCCACCCCTCGCCGGCAAGGGCCTCCGCGCTCTCGCGCATTATCGGAAGAAGCTTTTTGATCTCGTTCCTCCTGCTGCCCGGCAGAAACGCGACCATTTTTTCAGAATCAGGAAGAGAATCGGCCGCCGCGGAGCCCGGCGCCTCTTTTCTGAACTCCTCGACGAGCGGATGCCCCATCCATTTGCTTTTGCATCCGCGCGAGAGCAGATATTCGTGCTCGAACTTAAAGAGAGGCAGACATTCGTCGACATAGCGGCGCAGAGCTTCGGCGCGGCCGCCGCGCCACGCCCACACCGAAGGCGGGGATATGTAAAATATCCGCCCACGGTAGCCGCGCCTGCGCAGCTTCGCTATAAGGTGCAGATGGAAGTCGGGGCTGTCGCAGACGACGACGGCCTCGGGCGCACGCTCGATGATGCGGCCGGACATCTCGGAGAGCAGCGAAAGTATCGACGGTATCGCCGACAGCACCTCGGTCAGCCCGAGCAGCTGAAGGCGCTCGCCCGGCCAACAAACGTCTATGCCGGCTTCGCGCGGCTCGATTCCGCCCATACCCCATATTTCGCCGTCGTAGCCTACTGCGCGCAGCTTTTTGGCGAGCGCCGCCGTATAGTGGTCGCCGGACGCTTCGCCGGAGCTTATAAAGAGCGACAAACTTCCACCCCGATCACCGAAATGTTTTTTTCCTCAGCGGCCTTGCGAAACTTTTCCGGCTCGACTATCAGAGTCCAGCCGGCGTGGAGCGCGAGGCAGGTCAGCTTCGCCTGCGCCATATGGTAAAGGGTCTCGGGGCCGACGGTCGGAATGTCGTAGCGCTCGTCCTGGTCGAGGCGCATCATCTTGGCGACGACGCCGCCCTTGCAGAGAGAGCCGGCGCGCAGAAGAGTGGCGTCCGTCCCCTCCATCGCCTCTACGGCGACGACGGAGCGCTTGTGCGTTATCACGGTCTGCCCGAAGGAGAGCGGCACGACCGCCTTGCATATCGAAAATCCGTACTCCGCGTCGTCAAGCTCTTCCTTGGTCGGCCTGCGCCCCGCTATGTGGCCGCTTTTGGCGAGCAGGTCCGGCACTATATCGCGGTAGCTGAGGACGTGAAAGCCCTCCTTTTCAAGAAAATCTACTATCGCGCCGAGGAGCGAATGGTCGTCGCGGAAGAGCAGCCCTGCGAGGAAGCGCTGCGTCGTGAGGTCGAAAAGCGACGGCTTGAATATCAGCGTCTTCGAGACTGTGCCCGCCATAATAACGTTCTTCACGCCGTGCTTCCTCATATCCTTTATCGTGAAGCCGAAATCGGGCTTTGTTATATTGACGACGTCAAGGGCATAACGCGAGAGCGCCCCGACGTTTTCCCTTATGGAATAGACGACGGGCGGCCTCCCCCTATCGGTGAGCCTGCTTGCTATCTCCACGGGAAGCGAGCCTTCCCCCGCAATAAGCGCCGTCTGCTCTTCCAAAACGATTCCTCCCAAGCCGCCGGAGCGCTCCGGCGAAGGTTTCCGAATAATATTCTCACAGAAATAAACCATCTTAGGCATTTCAATAAAAAATGCCGCTCGCGCCAACTAAGTATAGCATAAAGGAGGTTGAAAAACGCGAAGCCGAGCGGCTCCGCGCGTCATAAGAAAGGGAAGGGCGGCTACGGAAAAGGCCGGTCCGTTGAACCGGCCGTCATCACGAAGGGCGCCTCGCTTAATCCAAGACAGAAAATTCCGCGCTCATATTTCGATGCGCTCGTTCCTGCCATTAACAGCTTATGCAGTTCGTATCTTCAAAGCCGCTTCAGTATCGTTCCTTCGAAAAATTCACGGGCGGACTCGGGGGATACGCTGTATATCTTTCCGTCCACCTCCACGGAGACGCCGTTTTCACAGTGCCCCATGCAGAAGGAGCCGCTGATCTCTATTTTGTCGTGCAGATCCCTCTCTTCAATTTCGTGCTGGAATAGCTGGAGCACGTTATATGCGCCTCTCAGGTGGCAGTAGGTTCCTATGCATATTTTGACGGCTACGGACATAATTTACGCCTCCCTTTCAGCGCTGTAGCGGACATGAAGAAGGTCGTGGACGCGCCCCTTCAGCACGCCGCTGTAGAGCGAGAGCATGAGCGGATTCTCCTCCGAACGTTTTATGCTCGACATCCTGTCGGCGGAGTAGAGCCCGTGGGCGCGGCTCTCCCTGCCCTCTCTAAGGACGAAGGGCTGTCCGGCGCCGCAGACGCAGCCGCCCGGGCAAGCCATCACTTCGACGAAGTCGTAGCGCTCGCCGTCCTTGATGCGCCTTATTATCTCACGCGCGTTGCCGAGCCCGCTGACGACGGCTATCTTAATTTCGCGCTCCCCGTATTTCACCGCGGCTTCTTTGATGCCTTCGCTGCCGCGGACGCCTCTGAAGGCTATCGACTGGAGCGCCGCCGGCGATTTGTTGCTGATTATTCTGCGCAGCACCGCCTCCGCCACGCCGCCTGTCACGCCGAAGATGACCCCGGCGCCGCTCATCGTGCCGAAAGGCATATCGACGGCCTCCGGTTCGAGTTCGGAGAAGACGAGGCCGGATTCTTTTATCATCTGTATAAGCTCCTGTGTCGTGATGACGTAGTCGACGTTAGGGCCGCCCGCGCCGCGGAATTCTTCGCGCGCGGCTTCGCCCTTTTTCGCCGTGCAGGGCATGACGGCGACATGTACGTGTTTTCTCGACGAATGTCGGTGGTGTTCTTTTATAACGGAGGCGAACATCTGCATAGGCGAATGGCAGGTAGAGAGGTTTTCCACCACCTCCGGCTCGTTTTTCTCGGCGTAGCTTACCCATGCGGGGCAGCAGGAGGTGAAGAGCGGCATTCTGTGTTCGCCTTCGCCGAGGCGGGCTATGAATTCAGCAGACTCTTCAAGCACCGTAAGGTCGGCGCCTGTGGATGTGTCGAACACCTCGTTGAAGCCCATGCGGCGCAGCGCCGCTACGATGCGCCCCATGGCGTTTTCGCCGTCGCCGATGCCGAGTTCTTTTCCCAGGGCCACGCGAACGGCGGGAGCTATCTGCACGGAGACGCGCGTGTCCTTTTCGTCGAGCGCCTTCCAGACTTTATCGCAGTCGTTCTTCACCATTATCGCGCCGGTAGGGCAGACGGCGGCGCATTGGCCGCAGCCTACGCAGCAGCTTTCGCTAATGGGGATGTCGAATACGGTGCTTATCGTCATCTTCGCGCCGCGCCGAGCGAAATCGATGGCGCCCACCTGCTGTATCTCGTTGCACATCCTCACGCAGTCGCCGCAGAGTATGCATCTATTGTGATCCCTCGTGATACACAGAGACGATTCGTCGCGTCGCGGCGTCTTCGCGCCGTTCGGGAAACGCACGTCCTCTATGTTGAAGCGCATTGCAAGTTCCTGCAGCCTGCACTTTCCGCTGTTGCCGCAGGTGGTGCAGTCGCGGCAGTGATCGGCAAGCAGCAATTCGAGTATCATTTTACGGTACTTACGCAGGCGTTCTGTGTTCGTCCATATCTCCATGCCCTCCTTCGGTGGGGTCGAGCAGGCCGCGTCGAGAGAGCCCCGTTTGTTTTCCACCATGCACATGCGGCATGCTCCGTAGATGGACAGCTCCGAATAGTAACAGAACGTGGGTAGGCTTATCCCGGCCTTGCGTATGACCTCAAGTATGTTTTTTTCGCCGTTTATCTCGACGGGAATGCCGTCTATAGTCATATATTTTTTTGTTTCCATCTTCGCTCAGACCTCCTTGACCGCGTGGAAGGGACATGCGGCGACGCAGGCGCCGCATTTGACGCACTTTTCTTTATCTATCGCGAAAGGCTCCTTTATCTTGCCGACGATGGCTTTGACCGGGCAGCCGCGCGCGCACTTCGAGCAGCCTTTGCAGAGCGCCGGGTCTATCTCGAAGCTCTTGAGCTTGCTGCAGGCGCCCACCGGACAGTACTTTTTATTTATGTGCGCCTCGTATTCGCCGCGGAACTTTTTGACGGTGCTGACGACCGGCAGCGCCGCCGTTTTACCCAAGCCGCAGAGCGCGGTATGCGAGATCATGTCGGCCAGCTCGAGCAGCAGGTCAATGTCGCCGGCGCGCCCCTCTCCGGCGACTATGCGCTCGAGTATGGCGAGCATCTGCTTTGTGCCGCCGCGGCACGGAACGCACTTGCCGCAGGATTCGTTCTGCGTGAAGTTCATAAAGAAGCGCGCCACCTCGACCATGCAGGTCCTGTTATCCATAACTACGAGCCCGCCCGAGCCGATCATCGCGCCGGCGGCCGCGAGCGAATCAAAGTCCAGCGGCAGGTCGAGGTCTCCCGCAGTGAGGCAGCCGCCGGAAGGGCCGCCTATCTGCACGGCTTTGAAGTCCGCGCCGCCGCGCATGCCGCCGCCGACCTCAAAGACGACATCCCGCAGCGTAGTGCCCATAGGGACCTCTATGAGCCCGGTGTTCTCTATATTTCCCGTGAGGGCGAAGGCCTTCGTGCCGGGGCTCTTCTCCGGCCCGAGCGACCTGAACCAGGCGACCCCTCTCTCGATTATGAGCGGTACGTTAGCGAAGGTTTCGACGTTGTTGAGCACTGTGGGGCTGTCAAAAAGGCCGTGTTCGACTGTGCGCGGCGGCTTGACGCGCGGCATGCCGCGCCTGCCTTCTATCGAGGCGGTTAGGGCGCTGCCCTCGCCGCAGACGAACGCTCCCGCGCCGCGGTTGATATGCAGATGGAAAGAAAAGCCGCTGCCGAGGATGTCGTCGCCGAGCAGCCCTATTTCCTCGGCCTGCGCTATCGCGGCGCGCAGCCGCGAGACCGCTATAGGGTATTCGGCGCGGACGTATACATAGCCGTTCCGCGCACCGCAGGCGATGCCCGCGATCATCATGCCTTCAAGCATGCGGTGCGGGTCGCCCTCCATGATACTTCTATCCATGAACGCGCCCGGGTCGCCCTCGTCTCCGTTGCAGACAATGTACTTCTGCGCCGCTTTTTGGCGCTTCACCTGGCTCCACTTGCGCCCGGTCGGAAAGCCGCCGCCGCCGCGGCCGCGCAGCCCCGATTGCTCTATCATCTCGACGATCTCTTCCGCCGTCATCTCAAAAAGCGCGCGCTCCAGAGCCTGATAGCCGCCGATCGCAAGATATTCATTTATCGAGGTTGCGTCGATGTGCCCGCAATGTTCGAGGACGCGGCGTGTCTGCTTCCTATAGAAGGGGATATCGTCCTGCCTGCTGAAGCTTTGTCCTTCCTTCGTATAGGCTAAGCGCGCGATCGGTTCGCCGCCGATTATCGTCTTCTCCACGATCTCCTCGCAGTCTTCCACGCCGACCTTGACGTAGAGCCACCCCTGGGGGTCGATGCGTACGAGCGGCCCCATCTCGCAGAAACCGTGGCAGCCGGATTTTTTAAGGCCGACGGAGCGTCCGTGCGGCTCCTCGCGGAGTTCGACCGCGACGTTGAGGCCGCGCGCCTCCATTATCTTTTTCAATTCGTCGTATATCTCCAGCGATCCGCTTGAGATACAGCCTGTCCCGGCGCAGACGAGTATCCTCTTTTTCTCCCCCGCAAGGCTTGCCGCGCACATCCGGCGCAGCTCACGAAGTTCTTCGCGGTTTCCCGTCATCTTAAAATTCCTCCTTAAGCGCCGCGACTAGTCTCGCGGCTTTGTCGGGGGTCATCGCAGGGTAAACCTTGTCGTTGACCGTGAGCACCGGCGCGAGGCCACAGGCTCCGAGACATGACACCGTCTCCAGGGTGAAGCTGAGATCGTCGGTCGTCACCTTACTGTCCGAGAGCGCGAGCTCCCGGCGCAGCCGCTCGAGTATGGGGATAGACCCGCGCACGTGGCAGGCCGTGCCGTCGCATACTTTTATTACGAACTTACCCTTAGGAGTGAGAGAAAAGTTTTCATAAAAGGTGGCGACGCTGTAGATGTGTGCTTGCGGGACTCCCAGCTGTTTCGAAATGTAGGGGAAAACCCACCTTGGCAGGTAACGGTAATGTTCCTGAATACCCTGCAACACCGCGATGACGGCCGTGCTCGACCTTCCGTGTTTGCCAATTAAATCGTCGATTAGAGCGTAGTCGAAACCTTCTGTCACAATGCATCCCTCTTCTTTTTTATATGCCATTTTTCAGACAAAGCAAAATCGTTATCCCTGCAAATGTAGCGGGCCCCTGGATTGCCCCTTCCCGACGTTTCGGCTGCTAAAGCTTCGGAGCGTCTCTCTGCTGCCGCAGCCTTCCGGAGAGCGCTGCAAAAGAAGCGGCAAGGTTTTCGTTCGTTATTATTATGTCGTCCGGTATGTTGAGGTGTAGCGGCGCGAAGTTCCAAATAGCCTTGATGCCGCCTAAAAGCATCGCATCGCACACTTCCTGTGCAGACGACGCCGGCGTCGTGATTATCCCGATGTGGACGCCGAATCGTCCGCAAAGCTCGGTGATCCGTGAAGCGCTGAAAATCTCCTTGCCGTGCACCGTGGTGCCCGCGACGGCGGGGTCGCTGTCAAATCCCGCTATGATGGACAAGCCGTAGCCGGCGAAATTTTTGTAAGAGAGCAGGGCGCGTCCGAGGTTGCCAACGCCGACCACCACAGCCTCATTAGCATTGTTGCAGCCGAGGAAATCCTCCATATCCTCTATAAGGCCCGCAAGCGCGAAGCCGATGCGCGGGTTCCCGTCGACGCTGGAGACGGCGGCGAGGTCTTTTCTTACCTGCACGGGATGGAGCCCCAGCTCTCCTGCGAGGAAGGCTGCGGAGACATGGCTCTTCCCCGCGGCGCGGAGTTTTTTGAGATTCTCAAGATAAATGGGCATGCGCTGAAGAGACTGCCTCGATATGCTGAGCGGTTTCGCATCGTCCATCGTCATCAAATTACCCCCTTTGCAGAAATAAATATTCTATTATCGATAATGATATATCGATATTAATATTTTGCAACCCCTGTTTTAGAAAATATTTTATTCAACATATTATCAAGATTGATTTGTGTCACAACAACGAGAGAAGGGGCCCGGCATCGCCGGGCCCCTTCTCTCGTTTTATTCGTCTGCGCGGATACGCTTTACTCCGCGACGTTTTCCCTTCTCCACAGGCAGACGGCGTAGCGCGGACATTCGGGGCAGAGCGAGCCGACCCTCTTATTTGCGTAATCCGGTCCTACGCCGATAATAAGAGAATCGGAAATGTGCGGGACGAGCATCGAGGACTCGTTGATCGAAAGCCCGAGCTGCTCGCCTTGGCAGAGGGCGAAGAGAGTCTTTTGTCCGGTCACAGCCCATCCCTCTACCGAGCCGGGCTGCATCAGCGGGCCGACGCCCCAGCCCCTCTCCTTCGCGCCCTCTTCGACATGCGCGCTTACCTTCGCGGCGAGCTCGTCAAGCGCCTTGACCGCGAAAATGTCGAGGTAATACATCAAAATGTTTTCGCCTTCGGCGCCGTATTGATGAATTTTATCGGCGACCCTTCCGCCGGCCGTGCAGAGGGCGGCCGCTATCTCCTTAGCAGGCATGAGGAGCCCGGCAACGCGGGGGCCGACGTGGAACCTTTCGCCTACGCTTCCCCTTGCGATTTCCACAGACTCTCCCGATATGTCCCTTATAGGAAAAGTTTCGACGATGGCCTTCAATTCGACCAGACGCAGCGCTTCTTCGAAAGCCGCGTACGCGCCATTTTCCATGGCTTCGGGAAGCTTTTTCCCTTTGCGTTTTTCTTTTTCCTTCGCCAGAACCTCTTCGCAGCTGAAGCTGACTTTGTAGAGAGTGATGATTGCCATGTTGCCGCCCCCTTCGTTTTTATTTTAATTACCCGCCGCAGAATTTTTATTTGCTAAAACTATCTCGGCGTCAGCATGTTGCGCATGAATTCCCACAGGACCCCGCCGTACTCCTTCCGCGGATCGAAGGAGCCGCGGCTCATGAACCATCTTTCGTCTATGCCGTTTGAGAAGAGCGCGACCGTAGAGAAGAGCTCCTCTACGCTCCTGTCGCGGCGGATCTCGCCCTTCTCCTGCCCCTCCGCTATAAGTTTTTTGCAGATGCGCGCGAAGGCCCTCTCTGGCGAAAGCATATACTCATAAGCGGGACGGGCGCTGTCGGCCCTCAGAATATAGGCCATCGCGATGCGCTGGAATTCTTCGCCTCCGGCGTCGGATATGTCGAGCGAAAAGAGAAGGAAGTCGTAAAGGCGGTCCATCGCCGGTTTGTCTTTTTCTTGAACGAGCTTGCCCCGTTCATAATCTTCGTAATATTTATTGGTGTAAGTGCTGAGGAACATTATTATCAGCTCCTCCTTGCACTTGAAATAATGATAAAAGGTTCCGACCGACGTTTTTGAAGCCTCGACTATATCGTCGACCGAAACGCTGTGGTAGCCGTACTGCTGAAACAGCCTTATGGCGTAGTCGAATATCGTTTGTTTGGTTTTCTCCGCCTTGATCTGCCTCGGGCTCTTTTTTGATACCATAATCCCATCTCCTTATATGGCGCCTGCGCTGCGGCCAGCTTAAGCCGCAAAATAAATATAACCGTTTTTTGTCAGCATACTAATAGAACAGCCTCTGTGATTATAATATTGTTTCATCGCCTCCGTAAATATACAGTCTAAATTTAAATGGCTTAAATAAATCGAAACATTTCGCTCTATAACGCGCGGCTCGCTTTCATATCGCGGAGCGGGGGCGGCGGCGCCGAGTTTACGCTGCGCTTTCTTTCAAATCGGCGGTAATTTTTGCGTTAATTACGCTTGCAAGTTGCCAACCCTGATGGTAAAATCTAAAATGGTTTCAAATAAAAACAGCAGGCGCCTATACTCTCATCCGACGGAACAAGAGGACGGGAGGCCCGGCGCGGCAGCTAAAACGCCTGTTCAAGGCAAAAAAATCGCAGGGGGGATATCTATATGGAAGCATACACGGAGCCTTACGGCCTGCTCGGCAAGCAGACCGTCGACGCGGCCCAGGCGCTCAAAAGCCTGCAGGAGGAGCTGGAGGCGATCAATTTTTACAACCAGCGCGCCGGCACCTGCACGAACGAAGATCTCAAGCGCATTATGGCGCACAACCGCGACGAGGAGATAGAGCACGCTGCGATGCTCATCGGCTGGCTGAAGGTCTATATGGACGGCTGGGACAAAGAGATCGGCGACTATGTCGTCAACGCTCAGGCGGGGAATATGGGCGTCGACGGCGGAGAGGACGTCCCCGAAGAGAGCTCCGGCGATCAGGGGCTCGGCATAGGAAAGCTGTAATACATAAAGCGAAGGGAGAATGAACATGGATATACTCAAAAGATCATTGGCGCCCGTCACAGGCGAGGCTTGGGCGGAGATAGACGCTCAGGCGGCGGACGTGCTTCGCGGCGTGCTTACGGGGCGCCGGGTGGCGGACGTATCCGACCCCAAGGGATGGCGCTGCGACTCTGTTTCCTCGGGAACGCTTTCTCTCGCGGAAGGCTCGCCGGTCGAAGGCGTAAACTACGGTATACGCGAAGTGCTGCCGCTCGTGGAAGTTCGCGTCCCCTTCTCTCTGCCGATGTGGGATCTTGACGACATCTCGCGCGGATGCAGGACGACTGACTTCACGCCGCTGCAGGCGGCGGCGCGCCGGGCGGCCCTCTTTGAAGACACCGCGATATTCAAGGGGCTTGAAGAGGCCGGGATCCTCGGTATAGAGGCGGAAACCGACAACAGTCCCGTCGAAGCGGGGCTTGACGACGATTCGCTCATCAAAGCCGTCTACGCGGCGACGCATGTACTCTCGTCGCGCAACGTCGGTGGCCCATACGCGCTTGTCTGCTCAAAAAGAGTCTGGGAGAAAATCGCTACCTCCAACGCCGCCTACCCGCTGCGCAAGAGCCTGGGGAAGATCGTCGACAAGATCATAATTTCCAGGCAGTACGACGCCGACTTCGTCGCCTCGCTGCGCGGCGGCGACAGCGAGCTCGTGATCGGCCAGGATTTTTCCGTCGGCTACCAGTCGCATTCGACTACGGAGGTAAACTTCTACATCACCGAGACTTTCACCTTCCGCGTCGTCACGCCCGAGGCTTTCGTGCCGCTCGCAATAAGCGAATAACGCACAAGATAATTGATAATTATGCGGGGAGATTCCACCTCCCCTCTTGCGCCGCCGTATGCCAGCATGGATACGGCGACCCTGTTTACATCCCAAACCGTGAAATTTAAGCGGGGCCCCATATGTGCGTATGGAAGCCCCTGTGCATGGAGGTAAGTAAGGTCTCGGAGCGCGCCGATGTGTGGGGTCGGCGCGTTCCGCCTGTGAAGAGATCGCCGCGTTTGCGAGGTCAGCGGATTCCTATCCGGTTTTCAAAAGCCGGAGGCAGAGCTTTTCCGCCGCCTTAAGCCATTCAGGCGCTTTTAATTTTTATCTCGCCCGGCTGATGCGCTCCGGGGATGCATATCTCCACAAGCGTCCCCCTTTAAGGTATTTCAGTGACCGCTAACTAGAGAAGCTATAATTTTTTGCTTATAACTTTTTCTACGACGTCCATGCCGCGCTTCACGAGTTCGGCGTTTGCCTGGCTGCCCATGTGTCCGATGCGGAAGACTTTTCCCGCGAGCTTTCCCCAGCTTCCCCCGACAGCGAGCCCCTCTTTGCGGAACTCGGCGTCGAGCTCCTCCCACGTCCAACCGTCTGGAATCATTATCGCCGTTACCGTCGGCGACGAGAGCTTTTCATCCTTCGCGTAGAGCGAAAGCCCCATCTCCTTCGCGCGGCGGCGGCAGAGCGCCGCGGCTTCCTCGTGGCGCCTGAATCCATTTTCCAGCCCCTCTTCGAGCGAATCTTTGAGAGAGAGGTTCATGGCCTTGTTGGCATGCCAGTTGTGCGTGTAGGGCATCGCTTTGGTTTTGAGGACGTTTTTCCACGGCAGGAGCGCGTCGTAGCCCGCGTAGTTTACCCTGGCCGCCCGTTTCCACGCGCGTTCGCTTACCGTGGTCGCGTGGATGTCCGGCAGGATCGAGAGGCATTTCTGACTGCCCAGGAGTCCTATGTCTATCCCCCATTCGTCGACGCGGACGTCCGCGCCGAGCGCGCTCGCGACGAAGTCGACTATGAATATCGCTCCGCTTTCGGCGACGGCCGGCGCTATTTCGGCGAGAGGGTTGAGCAGTCCCGACGGCGTCTCGCAGTGGACCGCGGATATGAAGTCCGGCCCGAATTCGGAAATTTTTCTGCGCGTCTGTTCCGCCGTTACGAATTCGCCGTCCGGCGCTTCGAGGTATTCGACGCGGGCTCCGAGCGCTTCCGCCATTTCGCCGAAGCCGTGCCCGAAGAGGCCGTTCGAGATCGTCAGGAATTTGTCGCCGGGCCCGACGAGGCTCTTCATGGCGCCCCACAGCGCCGACATCGCCTCGCCGGAGCCTATCGCGACGTCGTTTTTCGTTTTGAGCACGCGCCGCAGCAGCGAGATGTTATCGGAAAGCAGAGCGAAGAATTCGTCTTCGACGTCGCTGCTCCCGTAGTCCGTCAGATATGCTTCGCGGTATTTCTGCGGGACCGATACCGGCCCCGGGACGAGTGGAATTTTGTATGTCTGCATTTATTTGCCTCCTTGCGCGAAAAACGCCGGAGAAGCGTTGACCTCCGGCGTTTCTTGTTGCTTTCTGCTTTGAGTCTAATGCGCCGACTGTTCCAGATACTTCTGGACCGCGGCCTTGACTCTGTTTCCGTCGGCTAGGCCTTTTACTGCCGCCATCGTTCTGCCCATCATTTTTCCCATGTCTTTCATGCCCGCGGCATGCACTTCCGCGGCCGCTCTCTCGACCGCCTTCATTATTTCTTCGTCGGAAAGCTGCGTGGGCTGATATGCCTCGAGCACCTTGGCTTCTTCGAGCTCCCTCTGCGCCCGCTCCTCTGCGCCGCCCTTCCTGTATACTTCGGCGGCTTCGCTCCTTTGCTTGATGAGCCTTTTGACGAGCGTCAGGATGTCGTCGTCGGTCAGCTGCTTTTGCCTGCCCTTCTCCACCTGCGATAGCTGCATCGCGGCTTTGAGCATACGGAGGACGGAGAGCTTGAGCTCATCTTTATTTTTCATGGCGGCGACGAGATCGCTTTGGATTTTGCCTGCAAGATCGGACATGATCAATAATCGCCCCTCCTGCCTCTGTTACGTGCCATCTCGGCCTTCTTACGCTTCTTGATTTCGCTGGGTTTTTCGTAATGTTCATGCCTCTTGGCCTCACGAAGCACACCAACCTTACGAATCTCTCTCTTGAAACGTTTAAGGGCGTCTTCGATCGACTCATTGTCGCGTCTGGTTACGGTGGTCATCAACATTCCCCCCTTTCAACCGGGGATAACACCTAAGCGAAAATTTCTTCACACTTTTGGAATATGCACTCCGCCTGATGTCATTCGATATATTACTATCATTGTATTATGGGGGATAGGAAGCCGTTTTGTCAATAACGGTAAACGCGACAATTCAATCAAATCACTGAAATATCTGAGCAAAGCGATGAACTCGCGGAGACGCCCTCAGTCGTGAGCCCTTCGCCGGCGTATCTCGACGGGACGACTGAAATCGTTTCGTTTACCGCTGCCGCCGCCTTCGCCGTTACGCGGATGTAGTTGCCGCTCAGTCCCTTGGCCGCGGCGCCGTCCGTTTCCTCAACGAGTATCGCAAGCTCCCTGCCTATCCAGCGCGAGCAGAATTTTTTATGCAGCTCCGAGGCGAGCGCGAGCGCCTCGGCGACGCGCGGACGGACTTCCGATTCTTCAAGCTGGGGCATCGCGGCCGCGTCGGTGCCTTCGCGCGGCGAGTATGGGAATACGTGGACCTTGCCGAACTCCTGTCCGCGCACGAATTCCATGCTGCGGCGGAACGCGCTTTCATCCTCCGATGGGAAGCCGACCATCAGGTCCGTGCTGACGTGCAGTTCGTCGCCGAGCATCGCGCGCGCACACTCGGCGGTCTTTGCGAAGTCGGCGGCCTTATAGCCGCGCCGCATCGCCGAAAGCACACCGTCGTCCCCCGACTGCAGCGGCATGTGCAGATGCCTGCAGAATGCCGGACATTCGACGAGCGCGGCGAGTAGCTTTTCGTCCACCGCGAAGGGCTCGATGGATCCGAAGCGGAGGCGCTTTATGTTCGGCAGAGCGCCGATGCGCCGCACGAGCAGCGGGAGGTCCTCGTAGAGGCCGAGGTGCACGCCGGTCAGCACGATCTCCGGGCAGCCGCCGTCGGTGACGCGCCGCGCCTCTTCTACGGCCTCCTCCATCGGGCGCGAGACGGGCCTGCCGCGCACCGACGGCACGATGCAGTAGGAGCAGCAGTGACTGCAGCCCTCCTGCACCTTTAGAAAAGCCCGCGTGTGGAGGCGCGGCCTGTCGAGCGACAGCGCGTCCCACGAGCCGTCCCTTCCGACGTCCGCGTTGGCCTCTACCGTCGGCGCGCCGCCGGCGAGCCTTGCCGCTATCAGGCGCGGCAGCTTGTGTTTGAGCCTGTTCCCGAGCGCTATGTCGACATCAAGCAGCGCGCGCTCCTCTTCGGAGAGCTTTTGCGCGTAGCATCCGCACAAGGCTATGACGGCGCACGGATTTTCGCGTCTCGCGCGGCGGATGATTTTTCTGCATTTGCGGTCGGCCGTCGCGGTGACGGTGCAGCTGACTATCACGATTATGTCGGGCGCGTCGCCGCGGCGAAGCGCGCCCGCCGCTTCGAGCGCGGCGGCTATCGCTTCGCCTTCGTATTGGTTGGTGCGGCATCCCTGAACGTATATCGAAAATTTTTTGCCCTTTAATATTCCCATTTATCGGCTGCGCGGGGGCGAAGCGCCCCGCGCAGCTTAAACTCCGTTTCGTTAGATGTTTCTGACCTTCGCGAGCCCGGCGAAGAGCTCTTTCATCGGTCCCGCAAGAAGGCGCTGGCGCTCGGCGAAAACTTTGCCGTATATTTCAGCGCTCTTAGCGTCCGGCTCGAAGCGCGCTCGGAAGGTTACCCACCGCCGCATCGTCTCTTTGATGTCCTTTATGTCGCCGACGGCGTGCGCCGCGACGGCGACGTCGGCCATAAGCCCGCCCTCGCTCCTCGTCGGTATGTTGTAAGCGCCACCTAAGATGTCGGCCTTTATCTGCGTCCACAGCGGGCTCTTGCTGCCGCCTTCGGTGCCGATTATCTCGTTCAGCGGGATCCCGCATTCGCGGTAAATTTTTATCATCTGAGCGTATTCGAAGGCTATCGCTTCGAGTATCGAGCGCCACATCGCGGCCCTGTCGCTGACGCCGAAAAGCCCGGCGAAGACGCCGCAGGCGCCCGGCATGTCGGGACCTGCGCCCTGCAGGTACGGATAGAAGAGCAGTCCGCGCGAGCCGGCCGGAACGTCCCCCGCGAGCGTGTCCATCTCCGCGTAAAACATCGGGTCTCCGGCGCGGTTCGCGACGTTGTCGCGGAACCAGCGCAGCGAAAGCCCGCCCGCGCGTATCATGCTCCAATAGAAATAAGCGTCCCGCAGCGTGCCCATCGCGAACATCATCCCGGGAGCCGCGGTTATCCTGCTGTCCGCCTCTTTGACGGCGACCGCGAATATCGACGCGGTGCCGGCGACATCCGTAGCGAGGCCAGGTTCGAGAAGCCCCGAGGCGAGCGCCGACTGCATCGTGTCGCCGGCGCCAGCGGCGATCGGGATGCCCGGCGGAAGTCCCATCTTCTCGGCCTCGGCTTTGCAGAGATATCCGACCACATCCCACGGCTTTACTACGCGCGGCAGCATCTCCATCGGGATGCCGAGCGCTTCTATCTGTTTGTGCGACCAGTCGCGCTTCTTGGCGTCGTAGCCTATCAGCCAGCCGGACATCGTTGCCCAGTCGAGGAAGGCGTCCTTCGCGGAGAGCCCCGCGAGCGTGCCGAGCACGAATGGGCCGTTGTTGACCACCTTGACCGCGCTTTCGCGGAAACCTTTATATTCGTTGAGGAACCAGCGGAGTATCATCGGCGGCATAAATTCGTCTACGATGGCGTTGCCGCTCTCTTCGGTCCATACGGGCTCTACGTTTTCGCGCACCCACGCGGCTTCCCCGCTTGCGCGGTTGTCTAGGTAGGGGACGAAGGGCGTTACGGGGCGCCATTTTTCGTCTATCCCGACGATGCCGCATATTATGCCGCTCGCGGCTACGGCGCGCACCTCGGCCGGATTTATCCCGGATTTCGCGAGGCATTCGCGCACGCCGTCGCGCACGTTTTCGACGAAGCAGTTGGCGTCCATCTCGGCCCAGCCCGGGCGCGGATAGGAAATTTTATTTTCCCTGTAAGCCTCGGCGACGCGCGCCGAGTCGATGCCGTAGAGCGCCGTCTTCGTCCCCATCGTGCCGCAGTCGAACGCGATATAATACTTGCCCATTTGAATCAGTCCTCCCTAGGCTTCAGAATCGACTTCATATCGATTTGAGTCCATTCCTGCTCTTCGGGTATCTTGAACCAGAGCTCATATCTTTCCGGCACGGCCACGAGCTGGTAGAGGGTCTGCTCCGTCGTGGCGCCGAGCTCGTCGATCTTCGTGTCCATGATGTTTTTCATGACGGTCTCGTTTATCGTGCCTTTGAAGTGCTTCGCGAGGTTGAGGAGATTCTGGCGGCGCGTCCGCGTCATCCAGTATGTTTTGTCGTCGGGGCGCGGAAGCCCCCATGAAAATTCCGTAAAATGGTTCGTCAGAACGGTGAGCCCGGGGCGCGAATGGGAGAGGCGCAGCTTTACGTCGAAGACCGGCCACTCGAAGCAGCGCGCGGTCTGGCCGTCCGCTACGCCGACTATGTAGGCGAAGTTCGCCCTCGTCGTCTGGAAGGCGCTTTCGATCTCGTCGAGCGTGGAACAGTCGAACATAAAGCCGAAGAGCGCGGCGACGGCCGGTACGCGGCTGTCGTACCAGAGGGCGCCGCCCGACGGCATACCGTTGTTCAGCTCGAGGAAGAGCCCAGTTTCGTTCATCGCGTTCACGGCGTATATCTCTCCCGCGTAGCCGAGCGCCGCCACCGAAAGCGAGCCGTCGGCGGGGTGGAAGGCGACGAGGGCGAGGTCTTCGCTGAGCTCCTTGAACCACGGCAAATAATCGTAATTGCGCCCGTAGACGAGGGGGCCGGCAGAGTAGTCGCCCCACGCGGCGATGCCGGAGCACTGCGGCGAAACGAGCTCGGATGAGGCGATGACCTCCAGCGCGTTTATAAGATTCAGATCTTCTGGAGAGAGCCCCGACGTCTCCGCCATGCCCCGCAGAATCTCTTTGAAGCGGAACGGGTAATTAGCGACGAATTTTTCGGCTTTCTGGCAGACGAGTTGCCGGTCGGGCGCGTCGTTCAAAAGCTTCGTCATCGCGGCGTCGTAGATGTGGCGCAGCTCCGGCCGGGCGAGCGCGCCGTACTGGCGTCCCATCTCGCGCCATGTGCCGTACAGATCCAGTATGTTCAGTTTGCCGTTTTTTATCTTCGAGCCCTTTTCAAAAGTTTCCATAAGCCAGCCTCCCGTCGGTGCCTCTCGTGCTATTATTATACACGCGCGCTGTCATTTTATTATTATCACGCGAACGGGGAAATTTTATGATGGAAAGCATCGGCGTTGAAAAAATAAAGAAAATAGTTTCTGAAAACGAGGGGAAGCTGAGGCGCTACGTCGAACTTTTGATAAAGGCCAACGAGCTGGCGCGCCTCACGGGGCCCTCCGACGAGGAGACGCTTTGGAACGCCCATATAATAGACTGCGCCTACGCCCTTCCGCTGCTGCCGGAGCGCGGCAGTGCGATAGACGTGGGCACCGGCGGCGGGCTGCCGGGAATCGTCTGGGCCGTCTGCCGGAAAGAGCTTAAAGTGACGCTGCTCGACAGCATATCGCGCAAATGCGCGCAGCTGGAGAGGATCGCCGGGCTTATGGCTCTGGGGAACGTGACCGTCGTCTGCTCGCGCTCGGAGGACTACGCGAAAAAGAGCGGCGCCAATTACGATGTCGCCGCGGCGCGCGCCCTCTGCTCCGCCGGGATACTTGCGGAGTATCTCGCGCCGTTCGTGAAGCGGAAGGGGCGTCTGATAGCGTTCAAGGGGCCCAAGGCCCGGGAAGAGCTCGATGCCGTCGGCGGAAAGTGGGGCAGGCTTGGGCTGTCGCAGCCGGAGCCCGTCCACTACAGGCTCGCCGACATGGACAGATATTTCGTGATATGGGAGAAAGCTTCGCCTATGCCGAAAGGCTACCCGAGGCGCCCCGGCATGGCCGAAAAGTTCCCCTGGTATCTCGCCGGGAAAAAGTGAACGTTTCAGGCCTCGAGAGGCTGCCGTGCGGAGGGCTGAGCGCTCGGGGCGCTTATTATCTTATTTTCATCACGGCGCCCTCCGCCGCCGAGGAGGCGAGCTTCGCGTAGATCTCAAGCCAGCCGTGCGGAACGTCACGCGCGGGCGCGCGGCGCCCCCTGAGCCTTTCGGCGGTCTCCGCCGCGCTCAGCGCCGCCGATATTTCCTTCTTATCGATATCTATCGTGATCACGTCCCCGTCGCGCAGCGCGGCAAGCGGGCCGCCTTCCGCCGCCTCGGGAGATATGTGCCCCACGTAGCAGCCGCCGTTCGTACCGGAGAAGCGCCCGTCCGTTATCAGGGCGACCTTTTTCGCGAGCCCCATGCCGTAGAGGAATTTCATGGCGTGGAACATCTCGCGCATCCCCGGGCCGCCCTTAGGCCCCTCGTAACGCACGACGACGACGCAGCCCGGCTCGACCTCTCCGGCGAGTATCGCGTGGTTGGCCGCTTCCTCGCCGTCGAAGACGCGCGCCGGCCCCGTGAAGCGGAACATCGACGGGTCCATCGCGGCCGGCTTAGCGACGGCTCCCTCCGGAGCCAAGTTGCCGTGCAGTATGCACAGCCCCTTCTCTCTGCTGAACGGCTCCTTCGCGCTTTTTATCACGCGCCTGTCTACGCCGTAAGGGTTTTTGAATTTTTCAAGGTTTTTCGCAAGCGGCTCGCCGCTTACGGTGAGGGTGCCGGCGTTCAGGAATTTTATTATCTCCTTCATGACCTGCGGTACCCCTCCGGCGCGGTAAAACGCCTCCATGTCGTATTCGGACGCCGGGTTGACCTTGGCGACGAGCGGGATTTTTTCACTCAGCGCGTCGATCGCGGCGAAAATTTTCTGCGGATCGAGCCCGGCCGCGTAAGCTATCGCGCAGAGGTGCATCACGCAGTTAGTCGACGCCCCCGTCGCGAGCATCACAGCGGCCGCGTTTTCGAGCGCCTCCTCCGTGATTATCTTCCGCGCCGTTATCCCTTTGTTTACGAGCTCGACGATTTTACGGCCGGTACTTTCGGAAGAACGAAGCCGCTCGGCGTACACCGCCGGGATGAGCGCCGAGCCGGAGAGGGACATGCCCATGGCTTCGGAGAGCGCGCCCATGGAGTTAGCGGTGCCGTAAAAGGAGCAGGAGCCGCAAGTCGGACACGCCGTATCTTCGAGCCTTTCGAGCTCCTCCATCCCGCACCTTCCCGCCTCGTACATTCCGACCGCTTCCGCCAGCGACGTGGAGTCGCTTTTGCGTCCGTCGAACTCCGCGCCGCCGAGCATAGGGCCGCTTACGGCCATTATCGCCGGAATGTCGAGACGCGCCGCCGCCATAAGCATGCCGGGCACTATCTTGTCGCAGGCTCCGAGCATCACGAGGCCGTCCAAGTTGTGCGCGCGCGCCATCGTCTCTATGTCGCTCGCGATGAGCTCGCGCGAAGGCAGGATATACTTCATGCCGTCGTGCCCGGAGGCGAGGCCGTCGCACGCGCCTATAACGCCGAATTCGACGGCCGTGCCTCCGGCCCTGTAAACGCCCCTCTTTACGAATTCTGAGAGCTGTCTCAGGTTGAAATGCCCAGTTACGAGTTCGCTCCACGAATTCGCGACGCCGATCATCGGTCCCTTGAGGTCCGCGTCCGAGCGCCCCATCGATTTGTACAGCGCGCGCGTCTCTTTGAAGCTTAGTTCCTCTAAGAACTCGGCGCTTTTATATTTCATCTTTCGCGCTCTGCGCCGATGACCCGTGATGGAGGAAATAATCCCTTATTATATATCCCTCGCTGTTCACGATATGCTCGTAAAGGCAGCTGCGGAGTTCCTCCGGATTCCTGCGCTTCATGCACTCTATTATCGCGAGATGCTGCTTTATCGAGTTCTGTATGTCCGCCAGGGACTGCACCGAAAGGTGCTGAAAGCGCTTTATCTGTACGTGGTAATTCATGAGTATTTCGCCGATACGCTTGTTTGTCGCGTATTTCGCGACGGTGAAGTGCAGCTTCAGGTCGCTGTCCGCAATAGAAGAGGAATCCAGAGCGCCCTTTTTCTTCGCCGCCTTTGCGAAGAGCTCCCACTCCTCCGACATCTCCGCGATCTCGCCGCCGGGGATCCTCTTCGCCGCTGTGAGCGCCGCGAAGGGTTCGAGCAGCTTTCTTATTTCGCAGATCTCGTGCACGTCCTCCATCGATATTTCCGACACGAACGCGCCCTTCGACGGCACGATCTTCACATAGCCGTCCTGTTCGAGCATGCGCAGCGCCTCGCGCACGGGCGTGCGGCTCACGCCTATCTCCTCCGCGAGAAAAGTCTCGGGCAGAGTTTCTCCCATTTTTAACTCGCCGGAATCGATTTTCTCCGCTATCCAGCGATAGGCCTTCATCCAGCTCGCCCGATCCTTATTTGAGCGCATCTCTTTACCCCCGCATTCGAAATTCCCATGCCGAAAAACGGCCGTACCGTATGTATACAGAAACTATAACGCAAAATAAAAATTTGTCCACATATTTTCATACGCGGGCGCAAATTGTTTTTCGCGGCTCTTTTTGCCGGGCAAGCGCCGTTTTTTGCGAGATTTTCCTTTCGCCGTCTTTTCGGCGGGCATAAAACGGTGGTTTTTGCGAGATCTCAACGGCAAAATGAGAACTTAAATATATAATATACTAATTTTATCACTTTTATTTATATTATTGCAGATTAATTTTCTAACAGTATACTGCAACGCATACGCCGCCGTGCTGCGAGCCGACGCGCGCCGGATGAGCCGAGTCCCCGATTTATCGCTTATTGACAACAATTTGAAAAGGTATTATCATTGCACACGTAAGAAATAAAGGGGTTTTGTCCGGGCGCCGGCCGAGGATTTTGGCAGCAGAGATATTATTTTTTATTATACTGTATACATAATACATACTTAGCCTTGCCATCGCGGAGAGATATAGATGCCGTTGCTATTGAAAGAAGATATGGAAAGAAAGCTCCCGAAAATGTATGAGGTCCGTCAGATGTTCGAGCGCGAGAGGCTCGAAGATGTCGGCGGAGCCGTGCTAGACGAATTAAAAAAGCCGGAGATTCGAAACGCCGTCGCGCGCGGAGAAAAAATCGCGGTCGCGGTCGGGAGCCGCGGGATAAGGAATCTTCCCGTCATCGTCGGCGCCGTCGTCGACGGGCTTAAGGCGGCGGGGGCCGAGCCGTTCATCGTCTCCGCGATGGGCAGCCACGGTGGCGGCAGCGAAGAGGGGCAGCGCGACGTGCTTTACGGCTACGGCGTCACGCCGGAGGCGATGGGCGCGCCGGTCGTGACCTCTGTGGATTCTCTTTTGATAGGACGGACCGAAAACGGCGTCCCCATCTATTTCGACGCTGCGGCGCTCAGCGCGGACGGGATCGTTCCCGTCAACCGAGTCAAGCTCCACACGGACTTCGTCGGGCCGATACAGAGTGGCCTCTGCAAGATGCTGACCGTCGGTCTCGGGAACCAGCGGGGCTGCTCGGCTATACACGAGGTCGCCTCCGAAGATATGTCCTTTACGATCGAAAGCGCGGCTCGCGCGATAATTGAAAAGGCGCCGCTCCGCTTCGGCGTCGCGGTGCTGGAAAACGCCTACGACGAAACGGCCGCGGTCGAAGCGATAGCCGCGGAGAAAATTATTTCGCGCGAGAAGGAGCTACTGGAAATCGCGGCGAAGAATATGCCTTACATCATGCTGCCGGAGGCGGACGTAATAGTCTGCGAAAATATCGGCAAGGATATATCCGGCGCCGGCTTCGACCCGAATATCTTAGGCAGGAGCTCGGTGCTGAAGACGTTCGTCCTTCCGATCCCGCGCTATCAGCGCCTCGTGCTGCTCGGCGTGACGCCGGCGAGCCACGGCAACGGGATCGGGATAGGGCTCTTCGACGTGGTGACGAAAAAGGCGGTCTCCGCGCTCGACCTCGAGTCGATGTACGCGAACGCGATCGCGTGCCGCTGCATCGGCGACGCGAGCATCCCCTGCACCGCTGATGACGAAGAGACAGCCGTGCGGGTCGCCCTCAAATGCTGCCGCGGAATCGACAGGGATCATCCAAAGATCATAAAAATAAAAGACACCCTGCATCTGGAGACTATCGAAGTTTCCGAAGCTCTGCTCGACGAAGTTAAAGCAAATCCGAAAATGCAAATCACACAACAGAAAGGCGGACGGTCATGTTCTTAACAGATGAAGAAAAAAGTATCCTCGACGGCGAGAGGGGCGCGGGATACCAGAAGGCTATGGAGCTCATCTACGCCCTCGGCCTCACCTTCGACGCCGAAAAGCTGATTCCCATCAAGCGCGCGCACGTCGCGCTGAGCGGGCAGGAGGGGGACACATACTGGTGCGAGCTCCTCGTGAACGGCGGAGCCGTCTGCGCCGTACCCCCGACGACGAACCCTTATTGGGACACGGCGTATCTGACGAAGTTCTTCGACGTGACGCGGGAAGAGCTCGAGCTCGCGGAGCGCACCGGCGACGCCTACCGCAGGATAGGCGCGAAGCTGACCTATCACTGCGCGCCGGGGCTCGGCACAAACGTGCCCTTCTTCGGCGAGCACGTCGCCTTCTCGGAATCGAGCGCCACCCCCTACGTGAACGGTGCTCTCGGCGCCCGCTCGAACAGAGAGTCCTCCGTCAGCGCGCTGGCCGCGGCCGTCATAGGTAAGACGCCGCTCTACGGCTATCACCTCGACGAATGCCGCAGGGGGGATTTCCTCATCGACGTCGACGCCGATATGCCGGAGTGCTACGATTGGGGCATCCTCGGCCACTGCGTCGGAAAGATCGCCGGCTCGCGCAACCCGGTCCTCCGCTTTAAAAACACCCCGCGCCCCGGGCAGGAGGATTTTCTCTACTTCGGAGCCGAGGCGGCGACGAGCGGGGCGGTCGCGATGTACCACATGGTGGGCGTCACGCCCGAAGCTCCGACGCTTGAAGCGGCGTTCGGAGGTAGAAAGATACCTTCCGCTGAGTGCGTCATAACGAACAAAGAGCTGAAGGCCGAGGAAGATTCGCTGACGCCGGCAACAGGAGAGATAAACCTCGTGATGCTCGGCTGTCCGCACTATACTTACAACCAGCTCCTCGAAGTTGAAAGGCTCTTCGCAGGCAGGCGCGTGAACGGCAGCACGGCCTTCTGGATACTCGCCGAGGCCGGCGCCGTAGAGCTCGCCGAGCGCTCGCATCTGCGCCAGCGCCTCGAGCTCCTCGGCGTGCGCATGGTCGGCGACACCTGCATCGACGAGCCGTGCTGGAAATCCTTCGAAGGGAGCCTCGGCGTCACCGACTCGCCGAAGTGCGCCTACTACAGAGAGCGCCGCGGGCAGCCCTTCGCGATACGCAGGCTGTCCGTGTGCGTCGAAGCGGCGGTCAAAGGGAGGCTTGACTGATGGACAACGTGAAGGTTTACAAATGCCGTTCGATAGTCCGCGGCAGGGGAGAGGGAGAGGCGGTCGTTTCCAAAGACGCGATGTGCTTCTACCTGACGGACCCGAAAACGGGAACGGTCATCGAGAGAAATCACGCGATACAGGGGAAGAGCATAGCCGGAAAGGTCCTCGTGGTGCAGTCCGGCAAAGGCAGCTCGGTCGTCCAGGTCGACGGCTTTTACCAGCTTTGGGTGAAGAACAACCTGCCTAAAGCCATCATCCTCAAAGAGACAGAGCCGGTGATAGTTTCATCCGCGGTCATGACGGGCTGTACGATGGTGGACCAGATGGAAGTCGATCCCTACGAGGCAATCCACGACGGAGACTACGTCGAAGTCGACGCCGACAAGGGCGAGGTTAGGGTTAAAAAGAAGAAGCGCGAGTAGCTATTTTCTTCTGTGACAACATTGTCTTAAAACGATGATCATATAGAAAAGCGGAGGAATGAGCATGGAAGAGGTCTTCAAACCAATCTGCGTGGAAGTGAACGACGTTTCTTATCACCGTATGGTAAAAACATCTGTCTCTCTATTGGACTTTATTCGAGAGGAACTTAAGCTAAAGGGAACAAAAAAAAGCTGTGACAACGGCGAATGCGGTGCTTGTACTGTTATCATGAACGATGAACTAGTGTACTCCTGCCAGATTTTAGCGGTGCAAGCTAATGGCGCCAAAATCACCACAATCGAAGGGATCGCCACTAATGCGAAATTGCATCCGATCCAAGAGGCCTTGATAGACGAAGGTGCCGTTCAGTGCGGTTTTTGCACGCCAGGCATGGTGCTGGCCATTAAGAAACTGCTTGAAGAATATCCTAACCCTACGGACGAGCAAATTCGTTATGGGTTGGCAGGAAACGTTTGCCGTTGCACTGGCTATGTGGCAATCGAGAAGGCAGTGAAAAAGGCAGCGGCTGTTCTTAGGGGGTAATGAAATGATGGATATTAATAAATTAAGAGATCAGAAGAACGCCATCCGTCGTCTGGAATCTATCTCTAAAGTAACAGGCAGCACTTCTTACCTTGATGATATGGAGATGCAGGGTATGTCTTTTGGCAGTATTATAAGAAGTCCATACCCGCATGCGAAAGTATTATCCATAGATATCGAAGCGGCAAAAAAAATCCCTGGTGTTCTGGGCATTCTTTGTCCCAAAGACGTGTCTCATGTCAAATTCAACTGCTGCGGCTTCTTACCGGCCGACTCCCTGATTAAGGACGAGGAGATCCTGACAATGCATCCGCGCCATGAAGGGGATCGTATCGCAGCAGTAGTCGCTGAATCATATGAAATCTGTAAGAAAGCCATGAATGCTATCAAAATTGAATATGAAGTGCTGCCGGCTCAGATGACAATTGACGAAGCGATGAAGGAAGGTGCCCCGTTAGTTAATCCTGACGTTTACGATACGAACTGCTTTTATCACAAGATCGGTGAAAGAGGCAAAATTGACGACGGGTTTGAAAAGAGCGATTACATTTTTGAAGGTACTTACCGTACCCAGACGGTTCATCCAATTCCTATGGAGCCGATCTCCTGCATTGCCCACTGGACGCGCGATGAAAAACTGCTGATATGGGCAAATTCGCAGACTCCGTATCAAGATCGTCGTATATTAGCAGAAGAATTTGGTCTGCCAGAGTGTGATATTATCCTTCATAGAGCGACTATCGGCGGCGGTTTTGGCCAAAGGGAAGAGCTGCACAATCAGGATGTAGCCTCTGCCCTTTCGCATCTGATTTACCGTCCGGTTAAGATTGTTAACGAGAGAAATGACGAGATGATCTCCACCGCTACAAGACACGCCTCTCTCTCCAAGGTTAAGATGGGCGTTAGTAAGGATGGCAAATTGATTGCCTATCAGCATACCATGTATACTAACGCAGGGGCTTACTGTACACACACTCCTCTTGTAACAGGCGCTCCGGACAGAAAGTGCCCATACCACATGCCGTATCTACGTTTCGATGGCATTGGCGTCCTCACCAACGGCCCCGTCTCAGGTGCTTTCAGAGGTTATGGGAACCCACAGGTCAGCTTTGCCAGGGAGTCTCTTATCAACGACTTATGCCGTAAAATGGGTTGGGATTCCGTTAAATTCCGCTACGATAACGTTTGCAAGCCAGGCGAAAAGATGCACGCGAACAAAATTCTTAGCACCTTCCCTGCTGATCAATGTTTTGAAAACGGGCTGCGCATTCGTAAAGAGATAGACGCAAATGAAGGGCTTCGCGACGACGATGAAGTAAAAGAAGCCTGGGGTATGTCGCTTATCAGTCACACAAGCGCCGTTTCCTCTCTAGAGACGCTCTGTGCCTCCAGCATCATCTGCAATCCGGACGGCACGGTCAATCTGATGTCCGGTACCGTAGATATGGGACAAGGAATCGAAACAGCTCTTGTGCAGGTAGTTGCTGAGAAATTTGGCATTAATGTAAAAGACATAACACATGCAGCACTGGACACCACTTCAAGCCCCTATAACTACGGTAGTTTTTCCAGCGGGCAGGCCTTCCACTCCGGCAACGCCGTAGCCGCGGCTTGTGAGGACGTCATAAGCAGGATTAGGACAGAGCTGGCAAATTTCTATCATGTCGACGAAGAAGACGTCAATTTTAGAGACAAAAAATTCCAGATCGTATGCAGAGGGCAGAACCTCGGTTTCAAAGAAGCGATTCAGATAATCGCCAACCGATGCCGAGGCACATTTATCATGGGCAACGCCGTAGTTGGACTGCAGGATGCACCAGAACCATTCAGCCTTTGCTGGGCCAAGGTCGCCTACTACAAGAAAGAAAAAGCAATTAAAGTTACTCATGTTATCGAGAGCGTCGACATAGGTCGCGTAATCAACCCAATGATTGTAAAGGGGCAACTCGAAGGCGCCATCCAGATGGGCGTTGGGTTTTCTCTCATTGAAGACCTTGAAATAGACAAGTTAAGCAAGAAGGTTATCACCGCCGACCTGTTGAATTACAGGAACCCGTTAATCGTCGACATGCCGAAGATTCACTTATTTGTAGCTGACAGTTACGAACCTTACAGCGCCAACGGCTGCAAGAGCGTAGGCGAACTTGGTGTCATCCCGGTCGCAGGGGCTATTGGCGATGCTGTAAGCAACGCTTGCGGGTGGGAAATTACCGAGATACCGTTAAGTCGTCAATTCTACGTCAAAAACTCCCGTTGCGACGGCTTTTTTGAAGGAGGGATACAGAAATGCTAATCTTGACAAATTTTGCCTACTATCAACCTACAACGACGGCCGATGTGCTGCCGTTAATAAAAGACGGAAATATAATCATTGCCGGTGGTTCGGACCTGATTCCCCAGCTGAAATGTGCTTCGATCCCCGCGCCGGAAGGCCTTGTCGATCTATCTGGCGTGGAAGAACTTCAAAAAATAGAAGAAAAAAATGACGGTATCCATATTGGAGCGATGACGACTTTAGCTCATGCAGCTAAAAACGAGACAATTTCAGAGAAACTCCCGGCTGTCGCTCAGGCGGCAAGAAATGTTGCCGCGCCGCAAATCAGGAACAGGGGTACCATCGGCGGCAATGTCCTTCAGTCCAGACGTTGCTTCTATTATAACCAAACCAAGGAATGGCGGCAGGGTATCCCACGCTGTTACAAAGTCGGAGGCGACCGTTGTCTCCAGATCCAGAACTCACCCATATGCCGCGCTATCTACTATTCAGATATGGCTCCGGCATTGCTGGCATATAATGCTCAGGCTGTCGTCAATATCGACGGCAAAGACCAGACGCTTAGCTGCAAGGATCTCATTGAAGCACATTGTCAGGACCATGACGAAAAGAAAATGCTCATTAAGGAGTTCCTATTCTCCAAAAACAGTTTCAGCGGCGTTTTTTCATCATTTGTCAAATACAGCCTCAGAGGCAGTATTGATTTTCCGGTCATCAATTTTGCCTATGTATGCGGGCCTGATACTTTGCGCATTTTTGTAGGAGGCATTGCCACACAAGTGATCGAACTTGCGGATACGGAAGCTTATCTGAAGGAACATGGGAAAGGTTTCACGGAATCGGCGGCTTTGGAAATTGCACTCTCAGAAATGAACAAAAAGAATCAAGTTATACGTGAATCCGGAATCTCTGTGCAGGTAAAACGTGGGACGTTCCGTTACATTGAAACAATATTGGCGGACATCAAACGTCATATCTAATATGGGATTCCGGTTTGCGATAAATAAGGGAGGTTCTATCATGAAAAAACTATTCGTACTGGTCGGTTTACTGGTTTGTCTTGTGTTGGCAATAAGTGGCGTTTCCTATGCCGCCGATATGCCGAAGGTGTCCGCAACGTTCTGCAATATGCTGGCACCTGATCACCCGCAGAGCGCCGCAGCGAAGATTCTGGCTAATGAGGTTGCCAAGGAGACGAACGGCAATTTTACGATTGGGCTCCAGTTTAACGGCGCCCTTGGTTCGGACGCTGAAACTGTAGAGGCAACGATTATGGGAACAATGAATATGACTGGCCCGTCGGCTGCTACGCTCGCCACAGTTGATCCTAACTGGTATATCCTTGACGTACCTTATGTATTCCTTTCCAAGGAACAGGCAAGAAGAGCTCTTGACGGCGATTTGGGCAAATATCTGTCTGACAGCCTTGAGAAGTCTCACGGTCTTATCTGCCTCGGCATCGGCGAATCAGGAATGCGCAACCTGTCGAACAACAAGAAAGGAATCAAGGCGGTATCCGATCTGTCAGGCATGAAAATCCGTGTGCTTGAGAACAAATACCACATTGCCACATTCAAAGCTCTAGGTGCCAATCCTACGGCTATGGCTTTTGCAGAGGTCTATACGGCATTGCAGACGCACCAAATTGACGGTCAGGATAACCCAATTACCATCACTTGTACGAATAAGTTCTACGAAGTCCAGAAATTCTACACATTGACGCAGCATATGTTCTGTGCTAACACTGTCTGCGTTAATGCGAAATGGTTCCACTCTCTTCCGGCGTCCTATCAGAAGATCCTCCGCGACGCAGTAAAGCATATGATAGCAGAGCAGAGGAAACTGGTTGATAAGTCTGAATTAGCCAATATTAAAGAGATGCAATCCCACGGTTGCGAAATCAACGAGCTGACACCTGCTCAGAAGACACAATTTGTAAACGCCACAAAAAAAGTCAGGGATGCTTTCGTAACTGAATATGGCAAAAAGGGACAAACGATGCTTGACCTCGCCGCAAAATACAAGAAATAACTAAGGATTATTAGTTTGTATTACGGTGTTGAGGAAGATTTTCTCATATCTTCCTCAACACTGATGAAATTAGGTTCATTATGATGAAGGTAGGCATTTTTTGCGTTGATGCGTTGAGACGAATATGTATTTTTTATAGTTATGCGATCTATACATACGAGGTGTTTGTCTATGAAAAGATTACTGACCTTTCTTAACAAATACATGGAAGAGACGATATTAGTATTTGGCATTACCGTTATGATACTGGCCATTTTCTTCCAAGTAGTTACAAGATATTTCTTCAATTATTCTCTTGCCTGGTCCGAAGAACTAGCTAGATATATATTTATTTGGCAGGTCTGGCTCGCCGTACCCTATGCTGTAATCAAAGGACGCCACATTCGTCTTGATCTGCTTCCTGATATCGTAGGATCTACAGGCAAGTTCGTCCTTCATATGATATTCTTTGCGGTTAGCGTAGGCTTTTTCGCGTTTCTGTCGTGGCAGTCGATATCCGTAGTTAAGGGGGTAATGGCAATGAACCAGTTGACGCCTGTAATCCACATACCAAAATGGATCTGTTATTTATCCGTTCCTGTGGGAAGTCTCCTTGCCGTGCTTCGTTTCATTCAGTACGGAGCATTGCGCGTAATGCGCTTTATAAAGGATCCTAATGACTCAGCCTTATTTGTATTAGACGCAGAGGATAAAGAACTGATTGAGGAAGGAAGTTGTTAATAAATGGACTTTTTGATTCTGTTTGGCTGTCTCTTTGGCCTTTTGGTTCTAGGTGTTCCTATCGGCGTTTGCCTCGGATGTGGCACACTTGCCGTTATGTTGCTAACAACTGATATGTCCGCTATGCTGTTGGCGCAAGCGTGTTTTACAGGTCTGGATTCCTTCACCCTGCTTGCAATCCCGTTCTTCGTCGTTGCCGGAGACTTCATGATGTATGGAGGAATTTCCCGTCGTTTGCTGAACCTTTTCAATGCTCTCATTGGACATGTTACCGGTGGACTTGCCGACGTTACTACTGTCGCCTGCATGTTTTTTGCCGCCATTTCTGGTTCAGGGCCCGCGACCGTGTCGGCCATAGGTACCTTTATGATTCCTGAAATGGAAAACAAGAAATACGACCCTGCTTTTGCTGCGGCTTTGACCGCGTGTGCCGGAGCAATTGGAGTAATTATTCCTCCAAGCATACCTTTCATCATTTACGCCGTTGCTGTCGGCAGTTCTGTCAGTGATTTGTTCTTGGCAGGCGCTATTCCCGGAATATTAATTGGTGTTCTGCTAATGGTAGTCAGTTATCTTATGGCGAAAAAAAATGGTTGGCATGGCAATGATAAAAGGGGCACCCGTCAAGAAGTATGGAAGGCCTTCAAGGATTCTATCCTGGCAATCCTTTCTCCTATTATCATCCTTGGTAGCATCTACGCAGGTGTTTGCTCACCTACTGAGGCCGCCGTAACTGGTGTTGTGTATTCCTTCATCATAGGAGCCTTCGTATATCGTGAACTCAAATGGAAGCACATAGTCAAATCGATGATCGACGCAGCGCTTATCGACGGTTCCACTATTTTTATGGTCGGTATTACAACATGCCTTGGCAGGGTGCTCACGCTTAAGGCGATACCCATCCGCCTCTGCGATTGGCTAGCGACCTTCACCAACAGTAACGCCGTTATCCTCTTGATGGTCGCAGCACTGTTGCTGATAGTCGGATGTTTTATGGATAACATCTCAGCTACTATCATCCTAGCGCCTATCCTGTTGCCGACAGCTGTTAAGTGCGGGCTAACTCCTGTGCAGTTCGGCGTCGTTATGACAATGCTACTGGCAATCGGATTCATCACTCCACCTTATGGAATCAACCTCTTTGTGGCGAGTCAATTAAGCGGGGTGCCATTACTGAGAATAGCGAAACGGGCAGTGCCGTTGATGTTGGCTATGCTGGTGGCGTCTCTGTTCACTATATTCATTCCACAGATATCCATGGCTCTGGTATATCTAGCACATTAGTGTTAGGGGATTCATATGGTCTATGAGAGAGTATGGCATTCCTTATTCAGATAAAATAATTCCAATTTCTTTGCCAGAAAATCAGGTAGACTTTGTAGGTGTCTTGCCAACTGTCATGGAGATGCGTGGTTGGAATAAAGTACTCTCTCATATGCTGGATGAACCTACTGCTGGACCTGCTCTAAGTACGATGCTTCATCGTGGGAAACATATCGTCATCCTGGTTGAGGATAATACTAGGCATACTCCAGTGAAGGAGATCCTTCCGATTTTATGTCAATACCTTATTGCTAACGGATGTTCTTTGGAGCAAATAGAGATTCTTGTTGCTCCAGGTACTCACCGTATCCTCACAAATGAAGAACTATGGGATAAATTGGGAGCTTATGTACTGACCCAATTAAAAGTCAGCCAACATAACTACCTGGATGCAAATCAACTCAAACAGCTTGATGATGTTTTTATCGGTGACATGCGAGTTCCTATATTAGTCAACAAGATCGCCGTTGAAGCTGATTTACTTATCGGTCTAGGCAACATAATTCCCCATCCCAACGCAGGATATTCCGGCGGAGCTAAAATACTTGTCCCGGGCTGCTGCGGCGGGGAAACTGTGTCAGCAATGCATACTGCGGCGGCATTGATGGGGTTTCTTCCTCTAGGTATGGAGAAAAATGCTTGCAGAGAGGGTCTGGAGAAAGTTGCAGACAAAGTTGGGTTGGATTTTATTATTAACGTGGTACTGAATGAAAAGAATCAGGTAGCCGACATAGTCACAGGACATTTTATTGCAGCTCATCGGGTCGGGGCCAAGAAAGCCCGCTACATTTTCGGCGTCCCCGTCAAAGAACCCGTTGATATCGTCATCAGCTGTTCCTATCCGTATGACATAGATTATTGGCAGTGTGAGAAAGCCGTCATTTCAGGATCTTTTGCCATAAAAAAGGGCGGCATCATGATTCTTGTGGCTCCGTGCTTGGAAGGCGTTGCACATAACCATGATGAGCTGTTGCAATGGATGAATTTCGATAGTAATGATTTGGAATGCCGTATCCGAAGAATCTGGGAAAATCATAGTTCAGGCGACCTAGTTGCAGCGGGCATTGCAATGGGGGCTGTACTGGCAAGAGAAAGAGCCAGCACCTATATGTACAGTAGTGGGCTTTCGATTACAGAAATCACCGGACTCGGCTATAAATGTTTTAATAATTTACAAGACGCCGTAGATACTGCCTTAAATATGATTCCCAATGGAAGAATTGGTATTTTGCCGCGCGGCGGAGATTGTTTGCCTTTTACTTTATAACTGTTTACATACAGATCGCAGGTGTATTTTTTACGTGAAGAGAAATAATCTTGTAATCGTTCGTGGAGGAGGGGACCTGGCTACAGGCGTAATTTATCGCCTGTGGAAGGCAGGATTTGAGGTACTTTCCCTTGAAACAGCAAACCCTCTCGTAGTGCGCAGGACCGTATCCGTTGCTGAAGCTGTCTTTGAAGGACAATACGAAATAGAAGATATGTGTGCTATGAAAATAAATTCCATAGATGAATGGAAAGACCGACACAAAGTAGCGGTATTGGTAGACCCTCACGGCGACTCTATAAAGGAACAATCTCCTATAATCGTTGTAGACGCAACTATGATGAAGCATTATACCGGCACGTACAAGGATATGGCTCCTTTAGTGCTTGCGCTTGGCCCCGGTTTCTCTGCGCCCGATCAAGTACATGGAGTAATAGAGACCAAAAGAGGACATTATTTAGGCAGATTGATAACTAACGGGTCAGCAATACCAAATACAGGAATCCCGGGCATGGAAATGGGGTACACAATGGAGAGGCTATTGCGGGCCCCGGCTAACGGCTACGTGAAACATATTCATGAGATTGGAGATCACGTGGAGCAGGAAGAACTTGTTGCAACCGTTGGCAAAGCTGAAGTGCGCGCTCAGATAAGTGGTATGCTGCGTGGCCTGATACATCCTAGCGTTAAGGTCCAGACGGGCTGCAAGATTGGTGACGTTGACC
Source organism: Synergistes jonesii (assembly GCF_000712295.1). Taxonomy (NCBI): domain Bacteria; kingdom Thermotogati; phylum Synergistota; class Synergistia; order Synergistales; family Synergistaceae; genus Synergistes; species Synergistes jonesii. Next base: position 95,321 of record NZ_JMKI01000031.1, read on the forward strand.
CGCGAAATATCAGAGACCATTGTTTTACTATTACAGACAAAGCATTAGCTATAGCGGGCGGTGTTCTCGAAGCAATTATGAGTTTTGGGTGCCGCTAAACACAGTTGCCTGCTGCTATTCACATACTTCCCGATATTCACGATGGGGCTGCTGGACCTGCTGAGATAGCCGCCCGCAAGAGGGGCTGACGCGCCAGACGAGATTATGTATCCCGATGGGGCCACGGCGTCAGAACGCCGTCAGCCCTCTCGCGCGTCCGACTCGCCGCCTTTGCCGACGGCGTCCGGCTCGCTCTCTTCCAGCAGACGCAGACCAGCCATGCCGGAGACGGGCAGCGAAAAGGCTATAGCGTTGGCCTTCGTGCCTATCCCCGCCTTGCGCATAATAGACCCCATGATCGCGTTTTTCTGGGAAGTTTTTGTGACGATGAAAATGATCTCCTTCTCAGATGCGAGTGAAACGCCGAGAAACTTCTCGGCGTTCTTCATGCCGGTGCCTCGCGCATGGAGAACGGTGCCGCCGGCGGCCCCGGATTCCCGCGCGGCATTCATTACGGCCTCGTTATATCCCGGGTCGCTGATGACGACAAGCAGCTCGTGCGCAGTTCCCTTCATCGTATGCTCTTCCCCCTTTTCAAATCCCTGCCCTTCGGTGAGAAAGGCCAGCTCGCGCTTCCCGCCGATGCTGCTCATCGGGATGATGAAAGCGATTCCCGTTCCCGGCACGTCTATGTGGACCTTATATTCCAGCCCTTTCTTGGCCGCCCTCCAGACCTCGCCCGTAACGACCGAGAAACACACGGCTTTTTCAGGCCGGTCGAGCCCGAAATAATTCAGCATCTCGCCTGTAGCCGTCCCGCGCCCGAGGGCTATCATATTGATATTGATGGAGACGTCACGGTACAGGGATATGATCTCCGGCAGCCTCGCCCTGTTCGCGATCGTCACCATGAAATACAGATCACTCATCTAAGCACGTCCCCTTACAGCTCGATAATCGCGTAGTCGTCGAGGTGCGCAAACGCGTCCCGCGGCGCCGCGACGATCGCCGCTTCCCGCGACTTCAGCTTATAGGCCATGCCGAGGCCCTGTATCGTGATAAGAGGCGTCATGGCGACCATCGCCACAACGCCGAATGCATCGGTGACGATATTGCCTCCGACGGCAAGGCAGGCGCCCATAGCAAACGGCAGAAGGAATGTGGCGGTCATCGGGCCGGAGGCGACGCCGCCCGAGTCAAAGGCGATGGCCGTGAAAATCTTCGGCACGAAAAACGACATTATCATAGCCAGCGCATAGCCGGGAAGCAGCAGCCACAAAATAGGGAGCCCTGTCAGCACGCGCATCATCGCAAGCCCTACGGAGAGCGCCACGCCGACGGAAAGGCTGTTCTGCATGGCCTTTCCGGAAATAGCACCGTTCGTCAGCTCCTCGACCTGCCTCATCAGGACATAGACCGCCGGTTCCGCCCTGATGATGAAAAAGCCTATCGTCATGCCTATCGGAATAATAATCCAGCTGAAATCCAGGACCGCCAGCATCTGGCCGAGCGCCGCTCCCGCCGGCATGAATCCCACATTAGCGCCGGTCAGGAAGAGCACGAGGCCGACATACGTGTAAAGAAGCCCTACGGCTATACGTATCAGCATCTCCGCGCCGAGTCTCAGCCTGACGATCTGGAAGAGTGCAAAAAAGAGCGCTATGGGCACAAGAGACGCCGCCATCTCATGCAGATACTTCGGAAAAGCGCTGAAAAAGAATCCGCCCATCTCCACGGAATGTTCAACTTTCAAAAGCCACGTGCTCGCATAATCTGTATTGTCCGGAGCGTAGATAAGCCCCAAAAGCAACACGGCTAAAATCGGGCCTATCGAACAAAGCGCCACCAGTCCGAAGCTGTCGTCGGCGGCGCGGCGGTCGCTGCGTATAGCTGAAATGCCTATGCCGAAAGCCATAATGAAGGGCACAGTCATAGGGCCCGTCGTGACTCCGCCGGAATCAAAAGCTACGGCCATAAAGCCGCTTGGCGTGAAATACGCCAGCACAAAAACGAGAATATAAAAACCGATAAGCATGATCTGCAAGGGTATGCCGAGAAACATGCGCAAAAGGGCCGCGACGAGGAAAACGCCGACCCCTGCGGCTACGGAGCTGATGAGGATAATGTTCGGTATAGACTGAACCTGATTTGCCAGTACCTGAAGGTCGGGCTCTGAAACCGTGATCATAAAGCCCAGTAAAAAGCCTGCGAACAGCACTATACACAGATTGCGCGTCTTCGTTATGCCTGCGCCCAGACGCTCGCCGATTATCTCCATAGAGAGCTCCGCCCCGAGAGAGAAAAACATCATACCAAAAACAAGCAGCACGCTGCCCAGAAGGAACGCAAGAAGAGTCTCGAGCGTCATCGGCACTACGGTCAGAGAGAGCGTCATCACGATGAGAATAGTAGGCAAGACCGCGTTCGCAGACTCAGAAAGCTTTTTGCGCAGTTCCATCCAATAATACACCGCTCAGATCCTCTCCGTAATTCATTTCACTATCCCAGCCAAGAGCATAGCACAGAACAGGCCCATGCGCCACGTAAAAAACGCGCGCCGTTCTGCGCGGATATACCTCCGGCGCCTCTCGCCGATTTGTGCGCGTGGGCGAACGGCGGAGCTGAATGCTGTTTTGCAGAAATTGATGCAGTCTTTATGACCCAGGAAGCCCGGCTCAGCTTTACGGCCAGGACCCCGCTAAGGCGCCCCGGCAATGGGTTATACGTGGAAAAGCGTGATATAACGTTCCTCATAAATATATAGATTTCATTCTATACTAAATAGATGTTGCGGAGATGAGCATGAATTACCGTACGGTCAAAGAAACAGCTCTGCGCTGGCGGGTATCCGCCAGCTTATGTTTGCAGGCGCCGCATTTAAATTGGGGTAAGACGAGAATAGCAGAAAGCATCTGCTTTCGGCTGTACGCCTTGCAAAGCCATACGGTATTTTGACACCATTTGCCGAGACTGACATATACTACGGTGAAACGCCGGAGTTTCTGCTCGGGAGGGAACGGCTCTCCGTGATGCCGCGCTTTCACACGATGGCGCAGACGATCACCGCCAGCTGGATCTGCGTGCATAATCACTACACAAGCGAAAACCTTACAACCATCCTCTCCCTGCCGGAATACCGGCTCGCCATCCTTTTGGTTTCGGGGTACACTTACAGTAAGATATCTGAGGAGCTGCACCTCTCCTTCGGCCGTGTGAAGAATATGATTTCCGAGCTGTACGGCAAGCTGCATATCGGCGGGCGCAGGGAGCTGAAGGCCCTTCTTTGGTGAGGAAGCATCTTTTTTGAGATCGATTCGGCACTTGCGAGGCATCAGCCGATTCAATAAAATAACGTATAGCAATCGATCCGACGGAAGGAGATGACGGATGAAGAAGAGCCAAAGGCTTCCCTACGTCAATAACGCGCTCGCGGTCGGAATCACCACGCTGATCGCGGCGGTCTCTGTATTTGTTTTTCATCGCCGGGACGTTGTCTCGCTGCATGATATGCTCGTCGACGGCGCCATTTTTGGAATTACGACCATGTTGATCGATACGGCGATAATCTATCCACAGATGAAGAGCAGGTATCAAAAGGGAATTCTTCCCGCAGAGGCGCCGCGTTCCGTCATCCTGAAGCGTATGCCCCGCAATCCGGCGCTTTTCGCGCTGCTCGTGGGCTTATTTTTTGCCGCCCTAATGCCTGCGTTCAACTATATTTTTATGCGGTTTTACGAGCTTGACGCGCTGGCTTTTGCCTCCTTCCTGTTTTGGCGCGTTGTTTACGCTGTGCCGGCGTCGGTTTATATGGCCCGCCTCATCATCTTCCGTTATGTTCAGCCGGGAGCCTTCGCGGGTGAAGTAGCACAGCACGGCGACGCGAAGGTGAGCGCGGTGTTGCCGCGGATCTCGACGCTCAAAGAGCAGTACCGCGCGGCGCTTTCAGATTTTGGCATGAACATGGTCCTGGGGGTTATTTTAGGCGGCGCCCGCGTCGGCATGGATTTGGGGCTGCAAGCCGACGAGAGCAAGTGGCTCTTCATTTTTCCGGCTTATCGCTCCGGCCTGCCTCTATCCTCGCTGATTTACGCGGTCATTGTCTTCTTTATGATGGCGGTGCCGGTTGCGCAAAACATCCTTCGGTTGCGCGAGGGGGGGACCCTCCCACAGGCGGAGAAAGAGAACCGCTTCTTCTCTCATCTGCCGTGGAATCCGTGGCTCTTCAGCGCTGTCTGGTTTGTCCCGATGCTGTTGTGCACCTACGCTTTTCTGTGGGGCATAATGACCGTAATGCGCTTTGAGGTCCTCAACTTTTTCCAGTACTTTGTGCTCAGGCTGATTCTGATCACGCTGCTGTCCAAAGGAATGGCCGCGCTGTCCGCCATTCGATATATACAGCCCATATAAAATACAACAGGAGGAGAGGAAAATGTCTGATATGTTTGAAGGAAAAGTCGCGCTTGTCACTGGCGCCGCATCAGGATTCGGCTTGGGGATATGCAAACGGCTTTTACTTGAAGGCGCCAAAGCGGTGTGGATCACCGACTATATTCAGCGGGATTTGGATTTGGCCGCGCGCGAACTGGAAGCGGAATATCCCGGCAGGGTGTTTTCCATGCTGGTGGACGTAGGCGAAAAAGGCGCCATAGAGAAAGCTATCGAAAATGCCGCTGCTGACAGCGGCAGGCTGGACTTCCTTTTTAATAACGCCGGCAGGCCGATGACGAAGCCGGCTCTGGATATCGAACCGGAGGATTTCCGAAGGCTTATCGATGTGAACTATGTCGGCGTGGTAATGGGAACGCTTGCCGCGCTTAAGGTAATGGAAGGGCAGGGCGGCGGATACGTCGTCAACGCCGCTTCGCTCGCCGGACTTGTCCCCGCTCCCTTCCAGTGCGCCTACGCCTCCACGAAGGCGGCCGTGATCGCCTTTACCAGGAGCCTCGCGTACGAGTATGCGGATACGGACATTCATTTCTCCCAGTATGCTCCGGCGAATGTCGCCACCAGCATCTTCTCGGCGGAATACTCTGAGTCGCTGAGGAAAAAGGGTCTCTCCGAAGAGGAGATCGCCGAGAAGATAAAGGACGTCAAGCCTCCGAAGGGCGCTGTGCCTCTTGAGAAAGCTCTGGACATTCTTTTTGAGGGAATCGAAAATTATCGGACGGATATCCCCGTGGGAGATGACGCGCTGTTCTTGGACGAAATGTTTTGCAAGGACCGGAAAGCCTTTGAAAAAACCGTGCTGGAGCTCGGAGCCAAGAGAAGGGCGTTTTATCGGACAGTCAGGGAACTTGAGTCCCGCGGAGAATCCGCGGCGGGTGTCCCCTTTCCGGGCTGATCGCTTGGGGTATGGAAATGGAAGAGGAGATTTCTTTATGAGAGGTCAATTTAGATTCAAGGATGGTTATACCTATCGCATGCCGGCAGTATTCAGGAATTATCCTTTTAAGCGGGATGTGCGGGTGGTTTACGACGATTGTCGTATGATCTGCGTCGAGCAGCGGACGGAAGAAGAAGCGCTGGCTCAATATATACCGGAGGATTTTGAAATCGCCGCGCCGGTCGTCAACTGGTCGTATACGAACTGCCGCGGGGTAGACTTCATGATGGGCGGCGAGTACCGGATCATGCAGGCGTCGGCGCCCGTCAGGTACTGCGGCGGAAAAGAGAGCATTGACGGCTGTTATCCGCTGGTTATTTTCGAAAACAACGCCGTGCCGGTGCTGGGCGGCAGGGAAGAGGACGGCATGCCTAAGGTCGTCTGCGATATTTCGTTGGACAGGCACTTCGAAAACCACTGGTTCGCCGCGCTCTCATCCGATTGTGAAACGATTATGCGGATGAATTTCCGTCAGGAAGCCGAAATGGCCCCGTCGGCTGTAGAAGCTTACAACAAAGGCGCCAAGATGGCGGCTTTTGGTAATCGCTGCCTCCCCTCCGTGGATCGCGCGGGTTGCGATTATCAAGATTATATCCTCTACCCGCAGGAGATCGCGGCGGAACGGATCTTTACGGGGAGGGGCAGCGTCGAAGTGATAGCGCCCGCCGAGTGGTATATACAGCCCTATTTTTCTCAGACGCTTTATGCGCTGAGCGGATTGCCGAACCTTGGGTTTGAAAATGCGCTGCGCATCGAAGGGCGCCTTCGTCTATACGTTTCCGAATCGCGTCCGCTCTGAACCTGCTACGCTCTCTGAGCTCACCGCGGCGTGGGCGGGCGGGGCGCAGGGCCCGCCGATGCGGGCCCTCGCCATGCGCTTCACGCCCTTCTTTCTTTAATAATCCGCCGCGTTATGTTAAAATCCACACTATGCTGAATAACTTGCGACTGGGAGTGGCGGATAATGAGAGCTTGTTTTTCTTCTTCTGATATAATGCTTCCGCGGAAAGCCACGGCTGAGGACGCGTGGGCCGTGGTCGCCTGCGACCAGTATACGAGCCAGCCTGAGTACTGGGAGGACGTCGAGCGCATCGTGGAGGGGAAGCCGTCGACTCTCAATATAATTTTCCCCGAGGTCTGCCTTCCTGAGATAGACGAGCGCATCACCAGGATACGCGCAAACATGGAGGATTATCTGAAAGAAAACATCCTTTCCGAAGCGGTGCACGACGGCTTCGTGCTCGTCGAGAGGACGACGGAATCCGGCACGCGCCTCGGGCTCGTCGGCAAGGTAGACCTTGAGAGCTACGACTTCACGCCGGGCAACGGCGCTCTGATACGCGCGACGGAGGGCACGGTCACGTCGCGCATCCCGCCGCGCGTGCGCATACGCAGCGGCGCGATAATAGAATCTCCGCACGTCATGATGCTGATAGACGACCGCGAGAAAAAGCTCATAGAGCCGCTTTATGAGAAAAGAAGCGGATTTGCGGCGCTCTACGACGCGACGCTGATGAAGGGCGGCGGCAGGGTAAGGGGGTACGCGATAGAGGGCGAAGAGGCGGAGGCTGTGAACGCGCTGCTGCTCGACATGCAGCGCGCTTCCGGGGGCTTCTTCATCTCTGTGGGCGACGGCAACCACTCTCTCGTAACGGCGAAGAGCTGGTGGGACGAGCTGAAAGAACGCCTGAGCCCCGAGGAGAGGGAAGGCCATCCGGCAAGATACGCCCTCGCGGAGCTGGTGAATCTTCACAGCCCGGCGCTCCGCTTCGAGCCGGTGCACCGCGTGCTCTTCGGAGTCGACGCCGGCGCGCTTTACCGCGGCTTTATAGCGTACTGCGGGGGGCTCGGCGTAAAGGCCGTCGGCGGAGACGACCTGACCTTCAAAGGACGCGGCCTGAACGAGAGCTTCTCTCTCGAAGGCGCGAAGGGGCGTCTGCCCGTCGACATACTGCAGGGCTATCTCGACGGCTTCCTCGCTGAGAATGAAAAAGCCTGCGTCGACTATATCCACGGAGAAGAGACCCCGCTTGTGCTCTCGGAAGAAAGAGGCAACTGCGCGATATTCCTCAAGAGCTTAGACAAAAGGGCGCTCTTCCCGGCGATCGCGGCGGGCGGCGTGCTTCCGCGCAAAACCTTCTCGATGGGAGAGGCGCACGAGAAGCGTTACTACATGGAGTGCAGAAAGATTCGATAGCCCGAAGGAATCGTCGTAAGAACATACCGAAGAGGCCGCCGCGCGGCAGGATTCTCGCAGCACGGCGGCCCTTTTTATAACCTATTCCCGGCGCGACGCGCCTTCTTTTTTAGTCAAATGAATAATTATTTTTATATTTCACAAATTGTAACAGGGCATAAACTTATCGACGTTTTTTTGCTCTAAAAATGGCTGTACCAATAAAGTTTTGGATAGAACAGCAAAAATGATTTTTCCCGCTTGCGCTGATGATAAATTTACGATATTGTGCAGCTGTTGAAAAACAATCTCGCCTTACGGAGAAAGGTCTGATATTTTTATGAACGAAAATAAAGTAAGTTGGGGCAACGTTTTGAAATTCGCCGGCGCGTTCATCGCCTACCTTATAGGCGCGGGCTTCGCGACGGGGCAGGAAGTGCTTCAGTACTTCGCCTCATACGGCTATCAGGGGCTTCTCGTCGCCGCCTTCGTGCTTTTGTGCTTCGTCTATGTCGGATACGAGTTCATCGTGACCGGCTACAGCGAGCGCTTTGCCAACACGAACGACATCTACAGGCATTACTGCGGAAAATACATCGGCGGCTTCTATGATTACTTTTCTATCGCGTTTATCTTCATGTCGTATATCGTAATGCTCGGCGGAGCCGGCGCGACCGTCAACCAGTATTATCATCTCTCTCCCGTGATCGGATCGATAGTCATGATGATTCTTTCCGTCGTAACGGTCGTTTGCGGGCTCGGCAGAATCGTCGAGGTCATAGGCTCGATAGGCCCGCTGATCGTCGTGATAGCGATAGGCGTGGGCCTCGGCGGCATCGTCAAGAACCCGGCCGGGATATCCGAAGGCGCCGCGCTCGTCTCCTCGGGCGCGCTTGAAATAACCAAGGTCGGCAGCAACTGGCTGATGTCCGGCACCTCCTACGTAGGCTTTTGCATGCTGTGGCTCGCCGCGTTCCTCGCGGCCATGGGCACGAAGGCGAATAGCAAAGAAGAAGCGGCGCTCGGCACGACCTTCGGAGCGATAGCCTTCGTCGGCGGCGCGGTCGTCCTCATGTTCGGGCTGCTTACCTGCTTCAAAGACCTCTACGCGTCGGACATCCCCTCGCTGATAATTGCGGAAAAGCTTTGGCCGCCGCTCGCGTCGGTCTTCTCGGCGATAATTTTGGCCGGCATCTATACCACGGCTGTGCCGCTCCTCTGGTCCGTGTCGGCGCGCTTCGCGCAGGAAAAGACGACGAAATTCTACGGCCTGACGGCCGCGCTGGCCGCCGTCGCCTGCTTCGTCGCGCTTAAGCTGCCCTTCCGCCAGATCGTCAACGTCATCTACGGGATAAACGGCTACGTCGGCATACTGCTGATACTCTTCATGCTCGCGAAGACCTTCAGGCTGGCGAAGAAAATGAGGTAAATCCATACAAAGGCCGAATGAACGACGACGCGGCGGAAGCTCAAGCGGCTCCGCCGCGCGCTTCGTTCAGAAACATTCGTAGAAGTTTTTCAGCGTCCAATAGAAAATATTGGGCTCTTCGAGATACGAGGTCTGCGACGCGTCTGGGATGACCGCGATGCGCGCCCCCGGTATCAGCGAGCGGTAATATTCGCAGGTGCTCTGGCGCACCTGGTCGAATTCGCCGCAGATCAGCAGCACCGATATCTTTATCTCGTGCAGCCTGTCCGTTATGTCTATGTCCTTAAGATTCCCGCGGCAGGTGAACTCGCTCGGTCCCCACATGTGGCGGTAGACCGCCATGCCGGATGCGGTCTTCGGCTTCAGCGGCGTCGCGAAATGCCCCTCGCGCTTCACGGTCGCGACGCGGTAGCGGAAATTGTCGTTGTATCTTTCGATTATCTCTTTGTACCAGCGCCCGTCGAAGTGATTGTCGCGCTCGCACTGCTCGACCATTTCAAGACAGTCTTTGCCTAATTCCGCGACGCGGCTCTTCGCGTCGTCGATCCACCGCTTCGTGCTGAGGAACGGGCTTATCATCGTGACGGAGATCGCCGGGGATTTCGGCGTGCCGAGAAGGTGCTCCGCCGCGAGATACGCGCCCCACGAACGCCCGATGAGGTGAATCTTCGGCGCCCCTATCGCCGAGATGACGCCGTCGAGCGCTTCGACATAGCGTTCCGGCGTCCACAGCGACTCTTCGCCGGTGTGCGAACTTTCGTCGCAGCCGAGCTGGTTGTAAAGATAAACGGCGTGATCCGCGGCGAGCCTTTCTGCCATCGGACGGAAAGATTCGATATTTCCGCCGGGGCCTCCGTGGATGTAGAGGATGGGTATAGCCGATTTGTTGTTCGCTCCGTAAATGTTGAGGCAGACAAATCCGCCGGGTACGTTGACATACTCCTGCTTCAGGCTGACGGTCATTAGAATCGCCCCTTTCTAGCTTTATCCTTACAAAAATTATAGCATAATATTCCGCTAATATTAAACTAAAATTTTACAATAATAAATTAAATATGAATAAAATAATTTTATAACGCTATTTGACAAGGCCGGAATGTTTCAGGGCGAAAACGAGGGGGACGCCGAGGCAGAAGCATACGGCCGCCTGTCCGGCGCCGATGTAGAATACGGAAAAAACCATCGGGGTCGAAGAGAGGAGCGAGATGTAGCAGCCGACGACGAGCGCGTTTATAACGACGGGGGGAAGGGCCGCCAGCCAGACGTTCGGCATCTTCGCCGTGGCGCGCGCGGCGGCGTAGGTCGCCGCGCTTCCGAAAATTATATCTACCGGACCGTAGCCTCCCATCACATTCGAGATGAAACAGCCGACGAAGAGCCCCGGCGCGGTCTGCGGCAGGCAGAAGGGCAGCAACGCAAGCGCCTCCGATACGCGGAACTGCACGGGGCCGAAAGATACCGGCGCGAACGCGAAAGCGAGCACCGCATAAAGCGCGGCGACCATCGCCGAAAGAGTGACGTCGCGGACGCTGAAAGAAGATATGCTTTTCATGGGTATATATTATACTATTAAAGAAGTGCGCCGCGCGTCCGCGAAGGCTTCTGCGCGCTATAATAAAAAAGCCCGCCGCGGCGGCAAAGAAATCTGACGGGGGGAAGACGATTTGAAGATAACGATCCTGGGGGCCGGCAGCTTCGGAACGGCTTTTGCCGCGCACCTCGCCCTCTTTGGCCACGAAGTGAAGATGTGGACGAGGAACTGCGAGCGCGCGGAATACATAAACAAATTCCACAAAAACAGATCCTGCTTCAGCGAGACGGATCTGCCCCACGCCGTCAGCGCGGCGTCCGACATAGCGGAGGCGCTCGCCTTTTCGCAGCACGTCGTGATGGCGATACCGACGCAGTCGCAGCGGGAGGTCTGCGGAAAAATCGCGCCGCTCGCAAAAGAGGGCGTTCATATGCTGAACCTTGCGAAGGGCATAGAAATATCGACGGGCTCCCTGCTGCACCAGCTCCACAAAGAGCTCTGCCCGCAGATCGTTTACTCAGCGCTGTCCGGCCCGAGCCACGCCGAGGAACTCCTTCTCGACATGCCCACGACGGTCGTCGTCGCGTCGAAGGAGGAGAGCGAAGCGCGCATGTGGCAGAAGATCGTCAGCGCCGGCAGCTTCCGGGTATACGCGGGGACGGACGTTATAGGGCTTGAAGTCGGGGGCGCGACGAAAAACATCTACGCGATAGCGGCCGGCATCTCGAGAGCGCTGAAGCTCGGAGACAACGCGTCGGCCGCGCTCGCCTGCCGCGGCCTCGCGGAGATCATGCGCTTCGGCGCGAAGCTCGGAGCCAATCCCCTCACGCTCTCGGGGCTCGCCGGAGTAGGGGACCTCATAGTCACCTGCTACAGCATCCATTCGCGCAACTTCAGGCTCGGCCTTGGCATCGGAAGCGGCAAAACGCTTAAAGAAGCGTCCGAAGAGCTCGGCCAGGTCGCCGAAGGCGCATACACCGTGCGCGCCGTCGTGGAAAACGCGCAGAAATTCGACGTGGAAATGCCGCTCGCGGAAGCCGTCTACAGAGTCCTCTACAAAAACGAGAGCCCCACGAAGCTGATAAAAGAGCTTTTCGCCAGGCCGCTCAAAGCTGAGATGAGGTTTTGAAATAATAGACTGGGATCGTTCGCTTCGATCATAAAGCCTGAAAAGGAACTTATTGCGCGATAAGGCCGTGCGTTTTTCAGCGCGCGGCCTTATCGTTAGTGTGCCGTATCTGAAATCGCCGGCGGTCCTTACTGCTGTCGCATATATTTTTCGGTATCCGAGAGGAAAGCGCCTATTCCTTCGTGCACCGTTATGTCGGCGATGCCGTCGAGCGGCGTCTCCTCAAGGTTGACGATCGCGAGCTTGGCGCCGTGCATCTTGGCCTGCCTCGGGAAGTAGTTGGCCGGCGAGACGACGAGCGAAGAGCCGAGCACGATGAAGGTCTTGCAGGAGCCGGAAAGCTCGTCCGCCGCTTCGAGCGCCCTCTGCGGCAGCATTTCGCCGAAGAGGACGACGCTCGGGCGCAGATGTCCGCCGCAGTATTTGCACGGCGTTCCGGCGAGGAAGTCCTCATTGCTGCCGGGCTTGCCGCAGCTGTGGCATTTTATCGGCTCGAGGCTCCCGTGCAGCTCCCAAACGTTCACGGAGCCGGCCCGCTGGTGCAGCCGATCGATGTTCTGGGTTATGACGCCCTTGACGCAGCCTTCCTTTTCCCACTTAGCGACTATCTTGTGCCCTATGTTCGGCTTGACCTCGTCAGGCACGTAGAGGCGCGCTTTATAGAATTCGAGAAATTCGTCGTAGTTGCATTCGAGCGCTCCTACCGACGCGAGGCGCGCGGGGTCGGCGTGCGCCCATATGCCGTTCTTCGAGCGGAAGTCCTGAAGTCCCGACTCGGTGCTCAGTCCCGCTCCGCTGAATATCACAACGTCTCCGGCGCGCACGAGGCGCGCGAGCTCTTTGGCTTTTTCTTCGTAGTTCACCTTTATTCCTCCTTCTTTCTCCCGGCGAATCAAGAAATTCCGCGTTCGTCTGCTTTCTTGTTAATTATACTCCGGCCGGCGGCGGGGCCGCGTCGGCGCGCTGAGATTTTTCGTCCTCTTCGGCGCCCTTTCTGATTTCGCCTGTCGGCAGCCCTGTCTCGCGTGAAATTTTTTTTATGTCGTCGAACTCGGGCATCGATTTTATGACGCGCCCTCCGAGAAGGCCCTCTTTGAATCGCACCGGGCCGAAGCGCGTTTCAACGTTTTTTACGCGCCTCTCGAGCGTCGCGCGCTCCACTTCGCGCATGCGCACGCCGAGCGTCGTCGTATGGCGGAGCATGAGCTCCGCCATACGACCTTTCTCTTCGGGGCGCGCGAGCAGAGACAATTTTACTGCGGGGCGATTCTTCTTCATCTGTATATGTTCGAACCAGACGTCGAGCGCGCCTGCGCCGAGAAGGACGTCCATCGCGGCGCTCAGGTCCTCGGCAGTCATATCGTCGATGTTCGCGCACATTTCCAGCGCTTTTTCGGAGGCGCCCGCGCCGTTTTTTCCTTCGAAGCCGCACATTATAAATTCCTCCCGCTTGTTTTCGGCGTTTTCGCCTTTATTGTAGCGCAAAAATGTAATAAAATATGGTCGGTGACAAAATACATTGTCCAAGGGGTGTAACGTAAAAATGAAGAAATTTGCAGCAGTTCTTTCAATATTCGCGGCGGCGTTTCTATTTCTCTGCCCGTCCGCGGACGCGGCGCTGACGCTGAAGGCCGAGTCTCTCGTCTTCAACGGCGCGCAGGAGGATCTGAGGGGGGCTGGAACGGCTGCGACGCCCGACGGCAAGCAGGACGCCGTCTTCACACTCTACCTGACGGGCGCCCAGGCTATTCGCGACATAACTCTGAAGAACGAGACGACCGGCGTGACGTGGAGCGCTTCGAGCCAGTCGAACTTCCTCGCCGTAAAATCATCCAGCGGGGAGCTCGTCAACGCCTCCGGCAGGATGCCGATAACGCCGGTGCTTCTCGCGGGGCAGTTCACGCTTATTTTGAACGACGCGGCGAACGCGATTCCCAAGGATTCGAAATTCACCGCCACGGCCATCCTGATCGATGGAGCGACGACTTCGGCGTCGACGACGGCCGCGGCGGAGAAGAAGGCGCCCGCACCCGAAGAAAAGAAGCCCGCGGGCGCGGCCCCCGCGGGAGGCGCTGCGAAGGATGAGATCGTCCTCTTCGAGAGCCGCAGCGAGTCCGATCTCGACCTCGCCGGCGCTGGCGAGGCGGTCGGCGCCAACTCTCACAGGGACTTCCGCTTCGACGCGGTCATCCGCCTTACAAAGGGCATGCAGGCGAGAGGCGTCAAGATAACGGCCGAGAACGGCGGCGATAGGGCGCAGTGGGATACGGTGCCCGGCAACGGAACGCCGGTCGTCGTGCTCGTCGATCCGGCGAAGACCATCATCAACAAATCCGACGGCAGCGTCGTATTCACGGACGAAATCAGATGCGCGATGCTCGTAGACGACAAGACCGGCATCTTGAGCAGGCAGGGAACGAAGGCGAGGCTCACCATCACGCTTTCCGACGGAAAGATGATGGAGAAGGAGGCGACGGCCGGCAAGAGGATCGTCGCTCGGAACTCCGTTGCCGTCGAATTCAGGGGGACCGGCAGCTACGACTTCGTCGGACAGAACAAAAAACTACAGTCCAACATGAACCCCGACAGCTTTGTCAAGGCCACGGTCAACGCGAAGGGCAGGATCACCGGAGTCCGCGTGACTAACACGAAGAACGGCGCCAGCTGGGACACGGCGCCCGGCAGCGGCAGCCCTCTCGCGGCCATCATCGCTCCGGACAGAAAGAAACTCAACAACTCGGACGGCTCCGTAGCCTTCGATATCGACGGGACGGAGGAGTTCAATGTCGCCTTCGACGAAGCGAAGGATGTCGGCACGGGCCCCTACAAAATCACGATAGTCTTCTCTGACGGCAGGTTGCTGGAAGGCCTGACGGCCGGCAAGGCGGCGGCCGAGCCCGCGACGACGGCGGCCCCGGCGGAGCGCGCGCTGCTCTTCGTTTCAGCGAAGCCCGAGTCCGTTCCAGTCGACCTCGTAGGCAAGAACAAGAACTGCAAGCCCGACGGCACGAAGGATATGTCTCTCATCGTCAGGGCGACCGTCAAAGACGTGATCCGCGCGCTCGTCCTAACCGACGACTCCGGCAAGGGGTGGGATACTATCCCGTCGAACAACGGCAGATGGCTGATCGGCGTGCGCGACGGCGGCAAGCTGCTGAACAGCGCGAAGAACGGCTCGGTCAGGATAGAGACGGCGCCGGGCAAGGAATACCAGCTTCTCGTGCAGAACAACGGCAAGCTGAACCTCGGCTACGGAAAGCTCCTCCTCAGCGTGACGTGGGGCGACGGCTCGGTGACGGAAACGACGCTCAAGTGGTAGGCGGCGCGGAAGCTTAAAGGGTTAAGACGGAAAAGGGCGGGGCGGACTTTCCATCCGTCCCGCCCTTTCATACCGCCGATATTTTTACTGCGACAGGCCGGCGTCGAAGGCTTTTAAATTAAGATCGAGCAGCTTAGCGGGAACCGTTTCCTTTATCACGGACTTCCAGTCCGGCCCTTCGAGTCCCAGCGCCTTGACGAGGGCGCCGAGAAGCACGACGTTCTGCGCCCTTATGTTGCCGAGCTCTTCGGCGAGGCGCGCGGCGTCCACGCATTTTATCTTTTGGACTTTCTCCTTGAGCCTCTCGATGATTCCTTCGGGGTATTCGGCCGCGCCGGTCAGCACCGGCAGCGAGTAGATCTCGAAGTCGTTGACGACGAGGGCGCCGTCCTTTTTGAGGTAGTGCAGCCAGCGCGCCGCTTCGGCCTTTTCGAAGGCGACGAGCACGTCCGCGCAGCCCTCGGGCACGACTGGGGAAGCCACCTTTTCGCCGTAGCGTACGTGCGTGCTTACGCTGCCGCCGCGCTGGCTCATGCCGTGTATCTCCGACATCTTGACGTCGTAGCCCCTGCGGAGCAGCCCCTCGGAGAGAATCTTCGACGCGAGTATCGTTCCCTGCCCGCCGACTCCGACGAGCAGGATGTTTTTCGTTCCGTTGTCTCTCATCTCATTCGCCCTCCCTCAAAATCGCCTTTTTCGGGCATATCTGCATGCAGACGGCGCAGCCGTTGCACGTCGCTCGGTCGATGTAGACGCGCCCGCCGCGGAAGTTGAGCGCGGGGCAGCCGGCCTTCAAACAGAGCTTGCATTTGACGCACTTATCCTCGTCGACCCTGCATTTCATATTCGCGCGGCACTTCATGACTTCCTTTATTAGCGCGCAGGGGCGCGTCGTTATGATTACGAAGGGCTCCGCCGCGTCGTGCCCGGCGCGGATCGCCTCGCGCGTTGCGGTCAAGTCGTAGGGGTCGATCGTACGGATGTTTTCTTCCTTCACGCCGCACGCGGCGCAGAGCGCCCTTAGGTCCACCTGATGCGTCGGCTCACCCATAAGCGTGCGCCCGGTGCCCGGGTTCTCCTGATGTCCGGTCATAGCCGTTATCCTGTTGTCCAATATGTTCACGACGATCGGCGCCTTGTTGACTATCGCGTCGATGAGCCCGGTGATGCCGGAGTGGAAGAAGGTAGAGTCGCCTATCACGGCGAAGACCTTTTCGCCGCGCCCCGCCCTCTCGGCCGCTTTGCTGAAGCCGACGCCCATCGAAACGCTCGCGCCCATGCAGACGACTGAATCGGTTACGGAAAGCGGCGGCACCGTGCCGAGGGTGTAGCAGCCGATGTCCCCCGTCACGACGACGTCCCCGTACTTGCCGAGCTCATAGAAGAAGCCTCTGTGGGTGCAGCCGGCGCAGAGCACGGGCGGGCGCGGCGGCACGTTTATATCAGCTCCGCCGCTGGGCTCCCCCTCTTCGCCGAAGAAGGCGCGCCGCACGCGTTCGGGCGTCAGCTCGTCTATCCACGGCAGCTTCTCGCGCCCAGTGCAGGCTATGCCGAGAGACTTGACGAAGTCCTCAAGGTAGGGCTCGTTTTCTTCGATGACGTAAAGCGTCTTCACCGACGCGGCGAAGGCGCGTATCTTTTTCTCTGGCATAGGCCAGCTGAAGCCGAGCTTGAGGTAAGATGCGCCGTCGCCGAATACCTCCCTGGCGTGGCAATAGGAGACGCCGCTCGTGATGATGCCGATGTCGCCGCTGCCGCGCTCTACTCTGTTGAGAGGCGTCTCTTCGGAGAATTCCTTCATCGCGGCGATCCTCTCCGTCATCACGCCCTTGCGCTTTTTCGCGTTGGCCGGTGCCATGACGTACTTCGCACAATCCTTCGAGTAGGGCCTGACGGCGACCTCCCTGCGCTCCCCTTCCACGACGAGGGTCTTGCTGTGGCATATGCGCGTCGAGACGCGGAAGAGCAGCGGCGTGTCGAAGCGCTCGGAAAGCTCGAAGGCCTCCTTAACGAAGTCAAGGCACTCCTGGCTGTCCGATGGCTCTATCATCGGCAGCTTCGCGTGCGAAGCGTAGAATCTGTTGTCCTGTTCGTTCTGCGAGCTGAAGAGCCCCGGGTCGTCCGCCGTAACGACGACGAGCCCGCCGCCGACGCCGGTGTAGGCGAGAGTGAAGAGCGGGTCCGCCGCGACGTTGAGCCCGACGTGCTTCATCGCGCAGAGCGCGCGGGCGCCTCCCATCGAAGCGCCCGCTGCCACTTCGAGGGCTACCTTTTCGTTCGTCGCCCATTCGGAGTAGACCTCTTTGTATGCCGCCAGATTTTCAAGAATCTCGGTCGACGGCGTCCCGGGGTAGGCGGCCGCGACGTGCAGCCCTGCCTCCCAGGCGCCGCGGGCGATGGCCTCGTTGCCTGTCATAAGTTTTTTCATCGAATTTCCCCTTTGCCTCAAAAAGTGTATATTTTGAATTTCCGTTTCGCGCTGCTATTAAAAAAACCGGCTTTGCAAAACAGCGAAGCCGGTCCTTTCTTTCATTTTGCAGGCTGTGCGCTGCCGCCTATTCTTTTTCCTCCGCGGGGCTTTCTCCGCCCTCGTCGAGCATCACCCATTCGGCCGCGTCAAACCTTACGAGGCCGCTTACTATATAAATCGCGGCGAACGCGAGAAAGGCCTTCTCGCGCATGATGATGAAGCATAAGCATACGAACGCCATAAGGCTGTAAAACTTCACGCGGTTGACGTTCGTTTTTTTCAGCCTTTTGGCGTTGCAGTAAGGCACCGAGCTTACCATCAGAGCGCCGGTGAAGCACATCGCCGCCATGGCGGCAAGCGGCGTCATCGGCAGGCGCGCTATTACGATGGAGACGAGCGCCAGGCCGCCGGCGGGAATCGGGAGCCCCTGGAAGGGGCCCGTCGGAACGTGCGTGACGTTGAAGCGCGCGAGGCGCAGCACGCCGCAGAGCGTGAAGAAGGCCGCGCTCACCGGGCCGAACAATCCGGCCTCGGGGCCTATGTAGGCGTTATATATAAGGAAAGCCGGCGCGACTCCAAAACTTATCGCGTCGGCAAGGCTGTCGAGCTCTTCACCGAACGCGCTGCCGCCGCCCAGGCTGCGAGCGACGCGCCCGTCCATCACGTCGAAAAATACCGCAAAGCAGACCAGTAGCGCCGCGGGGATAAAGCGTTCATGAGCCGTGAGTATCAGCGACGAAACTCCGCAGAAGACGCTGCCGCTCGTTATCATGTTGGGGATTATCGTTCTGAGCGGAATGCCGTTCATCTTCTTTTTCGTATTCTTCATACTTTTCTGTACACTCCTATTATCGTATGTCCGGCAAGGACCCTGTCTCCTATCTTGACATTCGGCGCTATATCCGGCGGAAGGTAAATATCGACCTTCGAGCCAAGCTTAATCATACCATATCTTTCGCCTGTTGACACTACGTCGTTTATTTTCACGCGCGGCGCTATCCTCCGCGCCATGATGCCGGCTATCTGCACGAGGAGGAAGCGCCCGTAACCACTCCTCGCCCCGACGTAGAAGCGTTCGTTTATCTCAGAGGCCTTCGGCGCTATCGCGAACCATTTTTTGCCTGGGATGTACTCCGTGAACTCGACGGTGCCCCTCATAGGGAAGCGGTTGACGTGTACATCGAAGCCGCTCATGAAGATGCCGATCTTCGCCGCGCGCCCAGTGTACGGATGCTCGGCCTCTTCTATCTCGACGACCCTGCCGTCGGCGGGGCTCAGAAAATCGCCGGGCTTCATTTCGCGCTCCGGCTCCCTCTCCGGGTCGCGGAAAAACCAGAGCGCGAAGCAGAGCGGAAAGGCCAGGCAGAGGGATATCCATGGCGATATGAAGGCACCGCCCGCCGTCATGAAGAGCAACGCGGCGATCGTCGGATAGCCGTCACGCGCTACGCCCATTTTTTATCCCTCCGCGCCCTCATCGTCTTTTTTGACGATGCTGATGTCCGCCACCGTGTCGCCGTCGTCCAGCGTGACTATCATATAGCCCGTGGCGGAGCGCGATAGCGAGGAAATTTCCTTCGCGCCGATCCTGACCATGCGTCCCTTGCCGGTGATCACAATTATCTCTTCGTCCTCCTGTACGCCCCACGCTCCGACGAGCGGCCCAGTCTTTTCTGAGAGCTTCATGGCGCGCACGCCGTAGCCCCCTCTGTGGTGCTGCGTGAATTCGTCGTAGGAGGTGCGCTTGCCGATGCCGCCTTCGCTGATGAAGAGCACCTGGCGTCCCTCGGCCACGACGTCGCAGCCGACGACCGCGTCCCCGTCGTCGAGGCGTATGCCACGCATTCCCTGGGCCTGGCGCCCCTGAGGGCGGAACTCTTCTTCATTCACGCGCAGCGTCTGCCCCGTCGCGGTCGTCAAAAGCAGGTCGCAGCCGCCGCTCGTGAAGCGGACGCGCGCTATGTCGTCCCCTTCGGATATTCCGAGCACGCGCCGGCCGGCCCGCGTGAGCCCTTCGAGCTCTTCAACCGGCAGGCGCTTCGCGGTGCCCTGCTTCGTGACGAAGAATACGAACTTCTCGCCGCCCAGGTTGCTGTCCTTTATCGCGACGGCCTTTTCGTCCTTTTCGAGCGTTATTATCGTGCCGACGAGCTTTCCCTTGCCGGTCTTCGGCTCCGGCAGCGAAAAGCCGCGCACGCCGAAAACGCGACCCTTGTTAGTGAATAGGTAGAGGGTCCTGTGCGTCGTCGTCGTCGCGATGATGGCTATCTCGTCCTCGGCCTTCGTGGCGACTCCCTTCACGCCTTTGCCGCCGCGCTGCTGCACGCGGTAATCCTGGAGCGGCATGCGGCGGATGTAGCCGTCGCGCGACAGCGCCACGACGATATCCTCCTCGGGGATCAGGTCCTCGTCCGCGACCTCGCCGACGGCTTCTTCTATGTCCGTGCGGCGCTTGTCCGCGAAGCTCTTCTTCACCTCGATCAGTTCGTCTTTGACTACGGAGTCGAGGATCAGCGGGCTGGAGAGTATGCTGTTGTAGCGTTCGATATCCATCAATAGCTGCGCGAGCTCCGAATCGAGCTTCTCGCGTTCGAGGCCGGTAAGCCTCTGCAAGCGCATGTCGAGGATCGCCTGCGCCTGAATCTCGCTGAAGCCGAGCTCCTCCATCAAAGCGCCGCGGGCCGTCGCCGCGTTGTCGGAGCCTCTGATTATCTGGATGACCCTGTCTATCATGTCCAGCGCGCGCAGCAGCCCTTCGACTATATGGCGGCGCTCCTCGGCCTTGCGCAGGCGGAACTCAGTGCGGCGGCGCACGACGTCGCGGCGGTGGTTCAGGAATATCGCCACGAGCTCCTTGAGCGGCAGCTCCCTCGTCTCGCCGCCGACGATCGCCAGGTTTATCACGCCGAAAGTGCTCTGAAGCTGCGTGCGCGTGTAGAGCTGGCGCAGCACGAGGTTGGGGTCGGAGTCGCGCTGAAGCTCGACTACGATGCGCATGCCCTTCCTGTCGGATTCGTCGCGCAGGTCGGAAATCCCGTCGATCATCCCGCTCTGCGCGCCCTTCGCGATAGTCTCTATCAGGTTGGTCTTGTTGACCATATAGGGAATTTCGGTGATGATTATCGAACGCTTGCCCTTGCGGCCGTCCTCTACGCCGACGCGCCCGCGGATGACGATGCGCCCGCGCCCCGTGCGGTAAGCGTCGATGATCCCTTCGCGTCCGAGTATGATGCCGCCGGTGGGGAAGTCCGGCCCCGGCATGAGGCTCATCAGCTCGCCGAGCTCGACCTCCGGGTTGTCGAGCACGGCGCAGCATACGTCGACCGCTTCGCCGAGGTTGTGCGGCGGCATGTTCGTCGCCATGCCGACCGCGATGCCGGTGCTGCCGTTGACGAGCAGGTTGGGGATGCGCGACGGCAGGACGAGGGGCTCCTGCAGAGATTCGTCGAAGTTCGGGCCCCAGTCCACCGTTTCTTCGTTTATATCGGCGAGCATCTCCTCGCCCATTGCGTGCAGGCGCGCTTCCGTGTAGCGCATCGCCGCGGGCGGGTCTCCGTCTATCGAGCCGAAGTTCCCCTGCCCGTCGACGAGCGGGTAGCGCATGCTGAAATCCTGCGACAGGCGCGCCATCGTGTCGTATATCGCGGCGTCGCCGTGCGGGTGGTACTTGCCCATCGCTTCGCCGACGATGCGCGCCGACTTTTTGAAAGACTGGGTATGGCGCAGGCCGAGTTCGAGCATGGCGTAAAGGACCCGCCTCTGCACGGGCTTCAGGCCGTCGCGCGCATCCGGCAGCGCGCGGCCGACGATGACGCTCATCGCGTAATTTAGATAGCTCTGCTTTATTTCGTCTTCCAGCGGCAGAGGTATGACCTTGTTTACCTCGAACAGGCTGCTCTGCTTTGTGTTGTGATCCATTTATATACCTCCGTGCTGCCTAAGGCCGGAATTTTTTCAACAATAAAGCGGCGATCGACGCCGCTTATTTCCACTCTGTACATTTTACCATAAGAGGGCGCGAGGCGTAACGGGAGAACCTCTACTGCCCCTGCGTCTGCTGCTGACGTATCGGGTCTATCGGACGCGAAGTCACAGGCGACGAGAGGACGATCGCCGTAGTAGTCATGCCGCAGGCCCCCATTTTGCTTATGACCTCTTCTAAATGCCCAACCGACGAGACTATGACCTTAAGGATGACGCCGTCGCTGCCGGTGAGGTGATGGCATTCGAGGACCTCGGGAATCGATTTCGCGAGGTTGTCCGCCTGCGCTAAATATGAGACGGGGATGGCGATGCGGATGTAAGCCATTATCGGATAGCCGACCTGAGCCTGGTCGACGACCGCGCGATAGCCCAAAATGATGCCCGCCTCCTCCATGCGGCGCACGCGCTCGGCGACGGCCGGCGAAGAGAGCCCTACCTTTCTGCCGAGCTCGTTAAAAGAAATCCTGCCGTCCTCCTGAAGAATCTTCAAAATTTCCCTTCCAATGTCATCAAGCAGTTTGCTCCCCAACATAGGCACTCCCCCTCAGATCTGATAAAAAAGGTTTTTAAACAAATCTGCTAATATAATAAGCTATTTTTAACAAAAATGGAATAGGATAGATAAAAAAATTATCAAATAATGAAAAGAAGATGGCGGAAGGGGCCCTGCCCGATCGTCGAGTGGTGGTTTAAATATAAAGGGCGCCGCAAGGCGACCTGCGGCGCGGATGCTCGTTGGTCGAGGCGCGCTTGCCCGCTCGGGGCGCGGCGTTCCGGCGCCGGCTCACAGAGCCAGCCGGTTGCCCTCCGCCAGCCGCCCCTCGCTCATCGTGTAGACCCTTTTGCCGTACTTCAACGCGTCGAGGTCGTGCGAGACGATCAGCAGCGTCGTGCCGTCGGCGTTCAGCTTCGCGAAGGCCTCCATGACGTCGCGTGTCGACCTCACGTCGAGGTCCGAAGTCGGCTCGTCCGCTATGACGATCTGCGGCCGGTTGATCAACGCGCGCGCGATCAGCACGCGGCGCAGCTCGCCGCCTGATAGCTCGCCCGGCCAAGCGTCAGCCAGATCGGCGACGCCGAAGCGGTCGAGCAGCAGCCGGGCGTAGCCCTCACCGTCGCCGTCGTGCGGATAGAGGCAGAAAGGCAGCATCACGTTCTCCAGCACTGTGAGGGCCGGCAGCGCCGACACGCCCTGCGGGATGAAGCCGATACCGTCGTTGCGGATGCGCGAAAGCTCCGCGTCGTCCTTCCCCGTCAGTGACACGCCGCCCAGCTCCGCCACGCCCGAAGTCGGCGGCAGCATCCCGGCCGCTATGTTCAGCAGTGTCGATTTGCCGCTGCCGGAGCGTCCTATGATATTGACGTAGCCGCCGGGCTCGACCTCGAGGCTGGCGTGGTCGACGGCGAAGAAGGGCGCGCCGCCGCGCCTGTACTCTTTGCAGATGTCTTTCAGCTTCAATACGGGCTCCATCTCATGCCTCCCTCATCGCGTCGCTGATGGCGCTTTTCGCCGCGCGCACGGCCGAAAACAGCGCCGCCGACAGTCCCGTCAGCAGCGAGGCCGCCGCCGCGCCGAGCGCGAGGAAAATCAGCGTCGGCCACGCCGGCAGCAGGAAGGGCATACGCAGCGCCTCCGTCACGAAGGGGCCGCCCGCCGCGACCGCGGCGGCGCCGAGCGCCACGCCGAGCGCCGCGCCGTAAAGGCTCACGAGAAACGCCTCCGTCAGCGCCATGCGTATCAGCTTGCCGCGGCTGGCTCCGAGCGCGCGCAGCACGCCCATCTCCCTGCGCCGCTCCGCAAGGCTCATCGCAAAGAGCAGCGCGATCACGACGAGCGCCAGCAGCCAGAGGAAGAACAGGCCGCCGCGCACCATCCACGAGACCGTCTTGAGGCTGGCGGAGATCGAATTGACGAACTTCTTGCTGAAAAGCGCGTAGATGCCGTCGCCGTTGAGGGCGCTGTTCATCTCGCGCGCCGTCTGCACGGAATCTTCGCCGGGCTTCAACTTGATCATTACCGTGGAGATCAGGCTGCCGTCGGCGGCCAGCGGGTGTTTGATGATGCGCTCGGCCTCCTTGGCGAGCATCGCGATCGTCGGACGGTTAAGGAAGACGGCGGCGTCGAAGCCCATGCCGGTCTGCTCCAGCCTGCCGACGACGGTAAGCTCCTTACCGAAAAACTTTATCTTGTCGCCGGGCTCGCCCGTCACGCGGTAGCCGACGATCAGCTCGCCGTCTTTCAATTCGCGGCGCAGCGTCGCGTCGAGCCACGGCTTGACGAGGAAGTCGCTGTCAAAGTCGATGCCCATCAACTGCACCGGATAAGAACAGCAGGAGGCGCTCAGCGTCGCAAGAAAAGTCTGCGGCGACATCCGCTCGATGCCCTCGAAGCGGCTCAGGCGTTCGAGCGTGTCGACCGGAAGGTAAAAATTCGACGGCTTGCCCGAGAGCAGGATGCTGTCGATATGCGGGTCGTAACCGGCGGGCACGATCATCACGTCCGCGCCCAGGCGGTTGGCCATGCTTTCGGCGCCGCTTGAAAGGCTCAGCGTCAGCACGCTTCCAGCGAAGAGCGCGAAGGAAAAGAGCAGCACTACGAAGATAAGGCAGAAGCTTCGCCAGGGGCGCCTCTGTATGCTGCGCTTTGCGACGGCGGCCGCGGTCAGGCGCACGTGCCCCATTTCAGCGCCCGTCCCGGCGAAGGAAGCCCGCGATGAGCCCCAGGACGCCGACGAGCACCGTGCCTGCGACGAGCTTGCCTACGGCGGGCATAGTCACGGTGTTGCAGGCGTGAGAGGCGTCGCCGCAGAGGCCGGCCCTCCAGCCGTCGCCGGAGATCGGGACGACACCGTTGGGCACCAGCCAGCAGAGCAGCGCCGCCGCGGCCGCGACGGCGAAGGCCGGCGCGACGAGCCGCCCGCGCCACGCGCACAGCGCCGCCGCTATGACGACGACGCCCATTGCGGTGATGAAGAGGCCGCTGTACCAGCACTTCATATGTCCGCCGCCGGCCGCCGCCGCGGTACAGACGGGAAACAGAACGAAGGGGGAGAGCGCCAGCGCCGCCCCCAGCAGCGCCGTCAGCGCGGAGAAAGGCCGCCTCATTACTTTGAGGCCTCCGCCAGCGCCTGATGGACCGCCGCCTGGAACTCCCTGAACGTCACGGTGGCGCCGGAAACGGCGTCCATCTTGTCGACGTTTTGCATCTCTATCAGCATTTGCGGATATTTCGCCATTCCCTGCAACGCGTACTGGGCGAGCTGGTAATCGGCGTCGGTACCGCCTCTGCCGTAATTCTCATCCTTCGGATTCCCCAGCTTGTCGACGTTTTCCATGCGGCAGGCGATGATCTTCCCTCCCGAGATGGTGACCGTGACCTTCGTGTCGCCGAAAGCCCCGCCGACCGCCTCTCCGCTGTAGGAGCCGTCCTTGTAGGAGGCGGGGGTGCTGCTCGCTATATAGAGGACAGCCGCGGCGGCTATAGCGATGACGACGACCGCGATGATTATTGAACGGTTTTTCATTATAACACCTTCTTCTAAATATTATAGAAAGCCCCGCCGGCCCTTTCGCCAGACTTCCCGGCCCCGCTCCAGCCGGAAAGAGAAATGGCCGCCGCAGCTCATTATTGTCTTGTCTTCAGCTTCAGGGCCCGCCCGAAAGTGGCGCTCTGGTCGATGTCGTCTACGATCTTGCCGTGATCCAGCACGATCTTGCGCTGTGCGACGTCGCCGACCTCCGGGTCGTGCGTCACGACGATGATAGTGGCGCCCTCCTCGTGCAGGCGGCGGAAGGTGTCCACGACTATCCCCTCGTTTTCCTCGTCGAGGTTGCCTGTGGGCTCGTCGCCCAGCAGTATCTCGGGGGAATTGATCAGCGCGCGCGCTATACAGACCCTCTGCTGTTCGCCGCCCGACAGCTGCGCCGGCAGATGTTTGGCGCGCGAAGCGAGCCCGACCTTCTTCAGCGCCTCCATGGCCTCCTCCTCGTCTGGCATGCTGTGGTAATACTGAGCCACCATCACGTTCTCCACGGCGGTCAAGTAGCTGATGAGGTGGAACTGCTGGAAGATGAGCCCGATCTTGTCGCGCCGTATCTTCGTCAGGCTGGCGGCGCTCTCGCGGCTGATGTCGACCCCGCCCAGGACGACGCTCCCCTCTGAGGGCGTGTCCATGCAGCCGATGATGTTGATCATCGTCGTCTTGCCAGAGCCCGAGGGCCCCATTATGGAGAGCCAGTCGCCGGCGTTGACCGTCAGGTTGATGTTCGAGAGCGCGTGCAGCTCCCCGTAAATCTTTGAGACGTTCTTTAATTCCAATATCTTATTTCCCAACTTATTCACCTCTGAGTACGATTGCCGGATGGATGTCCATCACCCTGCGCACCGGCAGTATCGACGCCAGCACTGTTATGGCGATGAAGACCGCTATAGTTATGGGGACGAGCAGCCACTGGAAGTGGATCGCCCTGCCGAAAACGTTCAGGCTCACCTGCTGGGCGAATTCAAAACCCAGTCCGACTCCGAGCGCGCCGCCGATCAAGCCCAGCAGCACGCCCTCGCCGAGCAGCTCGCCCATCACGAGCCCGTTCTCGGCACCCAGCGCCTTCTTTAGTGCGATCTCGTGCCGCCGCTCGGCCACCATCGCCATCATCGTCGTGTAGACGGATATCATCGTGATGATCAGCACGACTACCGTGACCAGCAGCACCAGCGCCTGCAGCTTTCCGAGGACTATATCCTGCGACTGCGTAAGGCGGCGCACCGCGCGCGGCTGGACGTCTCCGAGCTCATCTTTCAGCGTCTCCGACAGCTCCGCAAGCTGCGCCGCGTCGGCGACTACGCTGCATTCCACGACGTCGCCGCGGAAGCTGTCGCCCACCAGTTCGTCGAGCATGTCGATATCGGCGAAGATGAACCCCTCTTCGGCGCCGCCCGTCGTGACTATGCCGCAGACGGAGAGCTTCCTGCTGAAGTTCTGGCTCGCTACGTCGCGCGCGAGATTCTCTTTGGCGCTCAGCAGCTGCGCCGAGGCCACGGCCCGCTGGCCGTAGCGGACGCCTTGCACCGTGAAGGCGTCGCCTATGCCTATGTTCAGCGTCTCGGCGATCTGCTTGCCGACCATCACGCTCTCCGGCTTTTCCTTGGAGCCCCACTTGCCCTCTACATACCAGAAGGGGCTGTTCTTTTCCGCCTCCGGCAGCTCGGTGCCGGCTATGATGTAGGGCTGTTCGTTGATCTTCACCGTCTGATAGCGGTACGGCGCCATGCCCACGACGCGCTCCGCGCCTATGACGCCGCGCGCCCGCCGCAGCTGTTCGCGCGTGATCTTCGAATCTCCCGTCGGCAGTATGATCAGGTTGGCGCCGTAGGAGCGGAACTCGCGCCCGAGCTGTCGCGGGATGTCGTAATAGATGGTTACGAGCCCCGAGAGGATGGTGGCGCCGATAGCGATCGCAAGCACCGCGATGATCAGCCGCGAGGCGCGGCGAATCAGCGAGCTCGCCACCATCTTCGTATACATGCTCCTCCTGCCGCCGCGTCTTTCGTTATTTGCCATGAAGCACCTCCGTAGGCTTGAGAGCCATCAGGTAGCGGATGGCCGGGATGCTGCCGAAGAGCGTGACGAAGAAGAGTATCACGCCCAATATCGGTATGACCATCTGCGCGATCTCGATGTAGGAGCCGAAGACCGTCTGCCCTATCACCTGTGCGAAGCCGATGCCGAGGAAATACCCCAGCACGCCGCCGAAGAGACCGGTCAGCATGACCTCGACGAGCACCAGCAGGCTGATCTGCCAGTTGTGCGCGCCCAGCGCCTTGAGCAGCCCCAGCTCCTGGCTGCGCTCGATGACGCTCGCCGTGATCAGGTTCGAAATGGCCAGCGCCGAGCCGATCGAGCTCAAAATCGTGATCAGTATCATCAGCAGCGTCGTCTTGTTGAGGATCGTGCCCTCCGACTCGGCCACCTGCCGCACCGGTTTGGCCACTCCGTTGCGCACGACCTCCTGTATCTGATGGCATATCGCGCTTACGTATGCCGTGCAGTACCAAGTCTCATACTCCTCGGGGGAGAGGCTCTTCGGGTCCTGCGCCGCCTTGCGCGCCAGGTCGTTGTCGGGCGTCGTGAGCGCCGAGACCTCGATGTTCGAGACCTTGCCCGGCAGCATCATCATCTCCTGCACCATGCGCAGCGTGCCGAATATCTGTTCGTCGGCCGCGCCGCCGTCGTTGAAGACGCCCTTCACCGTCACCTCCCGCGTGCGGCCGTGCCAGAAGAGCGAGATTTTGTCGCCGACCTTGATGTTCGCGCGGCCGGCCAGCAGGCTGCCGACCATCACGTAATCGTCGTCCCTCTCGCCGATCCAGTCGCCCTTGAGGTCGATCTGCCACCAGTTGCGCAGCGCCCGCAGCCCCGTGTCGACCGCCTCGCCGGTATTGAGGTCGGCGTGCTTCGCCATCCACGTGCCGATCAGCGGCACGGGCCCGATTCCGTCGATAGCGGCGCGCCCCTCCAGTATCGGTGCGAAGTCGACGATGTTGAAGCCCCAGAAGATCGACTTGAGCTTGAGCACGTCCTCCTCGAAGAGGAACTTGTCCATGACGCCGAGCCCCTCGCTGAGCCCGTAGAGATCGTTCATCAGAGCGGCCTCCTTGTGCCGCACGTTGATATTGGCGCCGTAGACCTTGAGCTCGCGGTTGACCTTGTCACCAACGCCCAGCATGACGTTCATCATAGCCGTGGAGAGGGAGACGCCGAGGACTATGGTGAAGGCGATCATCAACATCTTGCCTTTCTGGCGGACCAGAGTCCGCGCTATCATTCTCCAGAACATTCGTTCGCCTCCTTGAACGCGGCGGGGAGAGGGGGGCGGGGCGGCGCCCCGCACCGCCGGCTCCGGCCCCCTGCGCCGCATCTACCTGAACCGTTTCTCATTGGCCTCCAGATCCTTGACGTTGATGAAGATATTCGACTCGCGGATCTCATATGGGAAGGGGATGGGGTTGCAGCCCCCGTGGAAGCCGATAGTGTTCTTATTCATCACGACGTCGCAGCGGCGGCAGACGATCTCCTCTTCGCCGCGCTCATAATAGCCGGCGATGCCGCAGATCTCACAGGCGTCGAGCCCTAATCCGTAGGCCGTGCCTATCGGCTTCTTAACGACGAGGAAGCGCACCTCATAGCCGTTCGGCGTCTTATATGAGAACTTATGCAGGTGTCCGTCGGAGACCTGTTCGAGCGGTATAGTGATGATGCCGTTCTCCAGCGCGTACCCCTCGGGCGTTACCTCCGCCGGCGGCCGCGTGTCGAGATAGTGCAGCACGACTACGACGAAAATCACGGCGACGCCCCAGGCGAGCAGGCTCCAGGACCAGCGGCGGCAGTTGCGCAGCCGCGCCTTTTCTTTGCGCAGCAGAGCCTTGTTCGCAAACTCTCCCGTCGGCTTCTGATGCGTCATTACGACCCAGGCCAGCATGACGAGGGCCAGCGCCAGCTGTGCGAAGATGAAGGCGTTCTTGTGAGAGTCGCCGAAGATCATGACCTTAAACACGAAATCCGTGAGCGGTATCGCCTTCAGCCGCTGCAGCGCCGCCACGGCGGCGACTCCGTATTCGAGGAAGAATAAGAGGACGGAGCCGAACAAAAACAAAAGCCCTCCGCGGCCGTTCAGCGCGCGGTGGACCTGGAAGGAGCTCAGAGACAAAAGCAGGCACAACGCCACGCCGAGGGTGAAGCCGATGGCCCTCAGCAGCACGTTGGTGCTGACGCCGCTCTCTCCGAAATAGACGAATTCCTGCGTGAACTGAATCACCGGCGACGTAAGGTACATCAGCGAGAGAGCCGCCAAAGCCGACAGGAGCAGCAGGTCGGCCGATCCCCGGCGGCGCGCCG
This sequence comes from Synergistes jonesii, assembly GCF_000712295.1. Lineage (NCBI taxonomy): Bacteria > Thermotogati > Synergistota > Synergistia > Synergistales > Synergistaceae > Synergistes > Synergistes jonesii. The sequence goes on from NZ_JMKI01000031.1 coordinate 124,673, forward strand.
TGCGCCGCGCGGTCAGCAGGAAGAGTGTGGACAGCGCGGCGACCGCGGCTATGGCCACCACGACCCAGCGGTTGAAGCTCATAAGTATGAGGTTCATGCCTTTGGGATCCCACATCCTGACCCCGAATAGCGCGCACCCCAGAAGAAATCCGCACGCCGCCCCCGCCCAGACGATCCGCCGGCCGGCTTTTCCCTCGGCCTGTGCGGCGAAGCTGAGGATAATGCCGGTCAGCAGGGCGAGCGTGGCAAGATGGTCCGTGACCGCTACAAGATACTTAAAAATAGGGCTGACCTCCAATCATATTCCGCAGAATCCCGTTGCGAAGCGGCGTATCCACCTGCGGGAGCCTGCGGAAAACGAAAGTTTGCGGGGCATTCTATACGCCGCCAGCCGGCTGCGCACGATGACCCCGCAGAAAAATCGCCTGGTTTTAAAAATAGCCAAGGCGCCAGTTCCGCCCTCCGCCGATACGATCGACGGAAGCAAAGCAGAGGAGCTGCGGCCCTACGAGGGCTTGACGCGCCCTCCTCCGCAGCCCCGCTGTATCGACCGCCTACTTGTTCTGCAGCTGCTCGCCGGTATAGTTCCAGTTGAACTCCGCCGTGTGGGTCTTGAAGTAGTTCTTCGCGTCGCCCTTAGCTGGGACGCCGGTCTCAGGGTCGGTGTGAAGCAGGTAGTCGGTCGGGGGCTCGATGATGAAGCGCAGCTTGTATGCTCCGACCTTCAGCCCCTTAGAGATGTTGGCGCCGTAGTGGGGGCCGTCGTCGGCGTTCATAGGCATGAAGCTGCCCTCCTTGGCCACCTTGCCGCCCTTGTCGATTATCTGATACTTCACGGTCAGGTAGGCCGGCCAGATGTTCTCGCCGGAGCCGAAGCCATAGGCGACGGCGAACTTCGGCTGCAGATGGATGTCCGCCTCAAGGTGCATATCGGAATCCTCTTTTGAGGGGTTCTTGCCGGCGGGGTACATATCGACGGCCTGGAAATAGACGGCCGCGACGTTATACGGGCCTACCTGGATCTCTTCGCCGATGGGTATCTCGACAAATCCGCTCTCCCCCGGCTTCTCCGCCGCCGGAGCGGCGAACGACGCACCGGCCAGCATCAGCGACATAGCGATGACCAGTACTGCAACAAATGATTTCTTCACACAAATTCCTCCCAGTTAGAGAATTTATAAAGTCCCCGCGATTTCTGCGCCGCGGGGTTCTTTATCGAATTGATTAGCGCTGCGGGGCCGGCTTCTGTCTTGTCTCCTTCTTCCTCTTGGGGAAGAGGTGGGGCAGCGTGACCCATATTGCCGCGATGACCAGCATGATCTGCGGGATGAGCGTCTCGGCCCGGTCGTAGATGCTCAAGATTTCGATCTGGAAGCCCTTCATGAAGGGTATGACCGTCCGTCCGGTGATCACATCCGCCTCGGTCAGCTCCTGTACGCCCTTGCCCATAAAGGAGATGCACATCAGGAAGAGCAGGATGCTCGTGAAAATGAAGAAAGGCTTCAGCGGCAGCTTGACGCTGAAGTAGCGGAAACAGACCCAGACCGCCGCCAACACCAGTATGCCGGCCCCGATGCCGTAGAGGATATATTTGGGGTCAGACATGCCCGCCGTGAAGGCCGCCTGATAGAAGAGTATCAGCTCGGCGCCTTCGCGCATGACGGCGATGAAGGCGGCAAATATCAACGTCCACTGGCTCTTCTTGTCGATCGACTGCTGTACCTTTTCGTTGATATAGCTCGTCCAGGCTATTGTATCGGCTTTGGAGAGCATCCAGTTGCTCACGTAGAAGAGCACCGCCACGGCCAGGAACATGGTCCAGCCTTCGAGGAGCTCGCGCGCCACGCCGCTCTGTTCGCCCATCGCGAACTGAAGTATCAGCGCCAGCACCATGCTGGCCAGTATGGCGGCTAAAGAGCCTCCGTAGACGCCCTTTAGCATATGTCTGTTGCCCGTCTTGATAAGATAGGCGACGATCGCGGCTATGACGAGTATAGCTTCCAGCCCTTCGCGTACCAGCAGGCCGAAGGCCGTCAGGAAGGTTACCCACTCGCGGCTTGCGGGAGCCTTCTTCTTTGCCGTCTCCGTCGCAGGCGCGACGCTCTCCGCCGGCTTTGCTCCGGCAGTCTCGGCGCCGCTCCGCCGCGCCGCCAGCTCTGGCCTGGCCATGCCCGTGTCGGCGTAGAGGGCCTCGCCGGCGCTGTCGGGCTCCGAACTGTCGATGTCGCCGTCTAAGACCATCGCATCCTTGTAGACCTTGATCTTTAATCCTTCGACCTGCTGAAGCAGATCTTCCTTCGTGCTTTCTTCATTTCCCAGCAGGACGTGTTTGATGGCGCTGAACTGCCCCTCGATGTGGTTGACTCGTTCCGCAGCGATGGCCACCATGACGTTCTTCTCAAAGCCCTGCACCTCATAGTAGCCGAAATAGGCGTCGTTGACGTGTTTGTAGGCGTCTTTGTAGCGGTCGGCCTGGATGTCCTTCTGGGCCTCCTCGAACTCTACGGCCATATCCGCCGCCACGCCCTTCCAGTTCTCATACCGCTTCTTCGCCGCGGCCGCCGCATCCTGCGCGGCGCAGAAGGCGACGATAAAAATCGCGGCTAAGGCAATTCCCGCCAGCGATTTTGTCAGTTTGATGAAATTCCCTTTTTTAAACATCGTTTCGTCTCCTAAGAATAAAATCCGGCCTCTCAAACGGCGGCCGTCCAAGCTCCACTGCGTATATCCCTCTAGCTGAGCCCCGTGACGCTCAAATCACCTAAGTTACCCTAAGCTAACTTCGTACATATGTTAGCCCGAGCTAACTGTTTTGTCAATCATATTTCTTTTTTTGCTGCCCTGTGATTATTATGGTAAAAATATAAAAGATGAATGATTGTCACACGGATTTGTTCGCGGCTAACGCCGCTCACGGTAAAAAATGCGAAGGGCGTTGGCGCTGGGCAAATCCGCGTGACAAAAACATAAAAGATAAACGGGCGGGGCGCGGAAAGCTTTTGAAAAGAAGATTTTCTTAAGGATTTTTCAAAGACAAGCCTGTCTGAATGCACGGCTTTGTTCTTTTCCGCGCGCAGAGGAAAAGAAAAGCGCCGTCCCCCGATTTTTCCGAAGTCGGAGGGCGGCGCTTCCGCTATTTTTTGCGGCTCCTCAGAGCTGTCTTTCCTCTTTGCCGAGCCCCGCGGCTACGGCCCATGCCGCCGCTATCGAGTGCAGGCAGGGTATCCCGACCGCGCAGGCGTGCTTCCTTATCGCCGAGCCGTCGGTGATGTGCCTCTCGCTTCCGCCGGGTATGTTGAGGACGAGGTCCCACCGGCCGGCGCGCAGCTGCTTCACCAGCTCGCCGCGCCCCACGGGGTCGACCTCGACGCCCCACTTTTTGAGATAGGCCGCGGTGCCCTCGGTTGCGTCTATCTCCCAGCCGAGCATTTTATACTGCGACGCGACCGGCATCGCGTCGGCCTTTTCGCTGTCGGCGACGCTCATCAGCAGGCGCCCGGCCGCCGGCGGCGTCCAGCCGGAGCCCTTGAGCCCGTCCATTATCGCGTCCGCCAGGTTTTCGGCGATTCCCAGGCTCTCGCCGGTGGACATCATGCGCGGGCCAAGCTTAGGGTCGAGCCCAGGCAGCTTGTCGTTCGAAAAGACCGGCACCTTGACGCCGAACTGCCGCACACCGCCGTAAAGCCCGACGCCGTAGGGCATGTCGCGCAGGCGTTCTCCGAGCGCCACGCCGACCGCCATGTCGACCACGGGCAGTTTCGAAATTTTGCTGGCTATCGGCACCGTGCGGCTCGCGCGCGGGTTCGCCTCGATGATCCAGAAGGCGCCGCCGCTGAGCACGAACTGTACGTTGAGGAGCCCGCGCACGTCCAGCTCCTTCGAGATGGCTTTCACGAAATCCAGCACGCCGTTGCGCTGCTCCTGGGTCAGCGAAAAGCTCGGGAAGACCGCTATCGAGTCGCCCGAGTGTATGCCTGAGGGGTCTATGTGTTCGAAAATCCCCGGGATGAGGACGTCCTCTCCGTCGCATACCGCGTCGCATTCAAATTCGCGCCCCGCTATGAAGCGGTCGAGCATTACCTTCTGCCCGGGCACGGCGTCGAACGCTTCGCACAGAACCGCGGCGAGCGCCTCCTCGTTGTAGACGGCCTTCATCGCGACGCCGCCGATCACGAAGCTCGGACGCACCATCAGCGGGTAGCCGAGACGGCGGCCGACCGCGCGCGCCTCCTCGATCGACGCTACGTCTACGCCCTCGGGCTCGGGGAGCCCCATCTTCGCGAGCAGCCGCGAAAATTTTCCGCGGTCCTCCGCAGCCTCTATGACCTCCGCGTCCGGCCCGAAGAGCTTCACCCCCCTTTCAGAAAGGTCGAGGCCGAGACGCAGTGAAGTCTGTCCGCCGAAGCAGGCGAAGACGCCCCGTGCCTCCTCGCGCTCCAGCACCGGCGTTACGTCGTCGGCCGTCAGCGGTTCGAGGTAAAGCGCGTCGGATATGTCGTGGTCCGTGCTCACAGTCTCGGGATTCACGTTGATCATTATTGCACGTATGCCCCTGCGGCGCAGCGCTTCGACCGCCTTGACGCAACAGTAGTCGAATTCGACTCCCTGCGCGATGCGTATCGCTCCGGAGCCTATGACCGCTATGCCGCCGCCCTTATGCTCGTGCGGGTCGTCTCCCGTCCCGGCCGCGCCGTAATAGTAGCCGGAGCCGGAGGGGAATTCTCCGGCGCAGCCGTCGACCTCACGGTAGCCGGTCGTGCACTTTTCTTCCTCTATTATGCGCAGCGCCTCTTCCCTTGAAATGTCGGCGGCCCGCGCTATCTGGCTCACCGTGAAGCCCTTCTTCGCGGCGCTTGCGACGTTCCCGTTCACCGCGCCGTCCTCTTCGAGATACTTTTCTGCAAGCTGTATCGCGTTGAGCTGTTCGATAAAATATCTGCGTATATTGGTTTTCCTCGCTATCTCCTCGACCGTCGAAGAGCTGCGGCGCAGCAGCTCCGTTATCGCTTCGAGGCGCAGGTCGGTCGGCGCGTTCACCTGCTCCCACAGCCTGCGCGTCTCCCACGAGCGCATCGCCCTCTCCGGCAGCGCGTGTCCGCGGGAGAGCGAGCGGTAAGCCTTCATGATCCCCTGCGCGAAGTTCGCTCCTATCGCCAGCACCTCGCCCGTCGCCTTCATGCGCGGGCCGAGCGACGGGTCGGCCTGCGGGAAGGAGTCGAAGGGCCACGACGGGACCTTCACCGCGACATAGTCGAGAGCCGGCTCCGAAAGGGCGCTGCCCGCGCCCGTCACGGGGTTTGGCATCTCCGTCAAATTCAGCCCCAGCGCTATCTTGGCGGCCATGCGCGCGATGGGATAGCCGGTCGCCTTGCTCGCTAAGGCGCTCGAACGGCTCGCGCGCGGGTTCACCTCTATGACGTCGTACTCCGAGCCGTCCGCCGCAAGCGCGAACTGTACGTTGCAGGCACCGCGTATGTCTAAGACGTCGACGATTTTCAGCGCCGCGCTGCGCAGCGTCTGCCACTCTTTATCCGTCAGAGTCAGCGTCGGCGAGACGACTACCGAGTCGCCGGTGTGCACGCCCATCGGGTCGATATTCTCCATGCCGCAGACGGCGAGTGCGTTGCCCTCGCCGTCGCGGACGACTTCGACCTCTATTTCGTGCCACCCCTCGAGATAGCGCTCTATCAGCGCGCGCCCGGCGGGCGACGCCGCAAGTGCGTCCTCCGTCTGGACGACGAGGCTTTCTATATTCCTTACGACGGAATTCCCCGAGCCGCCGAGCGTGAAGTCCGGACGGAGAATCAGCGGCAGCGGGTTGAGCAGCGCGAATTCCTGCGCCTCGGCGACCGACGAAATCCCGCGGCTTGCGATTATCGGCTGTCCGGCCCCGAGCATCGCGCGGCGGAAGGGCTCGCGCGCTTCGGCGCGTTCTATCGCGGCGGGCTGCGTGCCGAGCACGCGGCACTTGTGCCGCCGCCACATCCCCTGCCTCTCGCACTCCATGCAGAGGTTGAGCCCCGTCTGCCCTCCGAGCGTCGCGACGACGCCGTCGGGGCGATGCTCGCTCAGGATTTCCTCCACGACTTGCGGAAGCAGCGGGCGTATATAGACGCGGTCGGCGACGGAATCGTCCGTCTGTATCGTGGCCGGGTTGCTGTTGAGCAGTATGACGCGGCAGCCCTCCTCTTTCAACGCGCGGCACGCCTGGGTGCCGGCGTAGTCGAATTCGGCCGCCTGCCCGATCTTTATCGGCCCCGAGCCGAGCACGAGGACCGTTTTTATCGCAGCGTCCCTCATATCCTTCACCTTTATCCTTTCGCGGCTTTGACGCGCGCTATGAAGCCGTCGAATATATAGGCTGCGTCCTCCGGCCCCGGCGACGCCTCGGGGTGGAACTGCACGGAAGCCGCGTCGAAGCGGCGGTGGCGCAGCCCCTCCACCGTGCCGTCCCCCAGATGGCTGTAGGCGACTTCGAGCTCCGTCCCGGCGAGGGAATTTTCGTCCACGGCGTACTGGTGGTTCTGGCTGGTGACGAGCCCGCGCCCGGTCGCCCTCTCCAGCACCGGCTGATTTGCGCCGCGGTGCCCGAACGGAAGCTTTTTCGTCGCCGCGCCGCACGCGCGCGCCAGAAGCTGGTTGCCGAGGCAGACGCCGAGCAGCGGCTTCTGCCCGAGCATTTTTGAAATCTGTTCGGCCTCGAAGTTCAAAAGCGCGGGGTCCCCGGGGCCGTTTGAAAGCAATATGCCCTCCGCTCCGGAGGCCAGGACCTCCGCGGCCGGCGTGCCGTGGGGGAAGCGTATCACGCGGCAGCCGCGCCTTACAAGGCTGCGTATGATATTCTCCTTCACGCCGTAATCCATCAGCGCGATCGTCGTCTCCCCCTCCCCGTAGGAGATCGGCTCCCTGCACGACGCTTCCGAGACGAGCGTCGCGGGAAGTTCTTTCGTCTGCGGCGCGCGGGGCGCCTCGTCTATGCGCCCCATCATCGAGCCGCATTCGCGGATTTTTAAAACCAGCCCCCTGGTATCTATATCGGAAATGACGGGGCAGCCCATCTCGGCCATCCATGAGCGCAGACCCTCGAAACGCCCCTCCTCCGTCTCGTCTAGGCAGGTCGTGAGGGCCGCGCGCGCCCAGACTCGTCGGCTCTCGAGGGCGTCCTTGTCCACGCCGTAGATTCCTATCGGCGGAAAGGCAAAGACGACGATCTGCCCGTTGTAGGAGGGGTCCGTCAGCGTCTGCGGATAACCGCAGGACGCCGTCGTGAAGACCGCCTCCCCCTCGACGGGCGAGCCGATTTCGCCGCGCCCGCTCCATACGGAGCCGTCGGCGAGAGTCAGGTAAACTTTTTTCTTCATAAATGGCGCACTCCTTCGTTTTTGCTGAAAAATAAACCTGAACAATTATTTTGTTAATTTTTCAAAATTCACCGTTCGTTCAAGCTGACGAAATATTATAGCGGCATCGTGAAATATGTCAACAGGCCAATCGGCTTTATTCGGCGTCAATGATTGTTCAATCGGTTGCATATCTCTGCCCCCTCGTCATGCTCCGCGTAAAAGAAAGGCAACGGACGGCGCTCCGCCGGCGCAAAGATGCTCCGCGCGTGGGTTTTGATATAATAGTGAAAGAGCCGCAGGCTTGAGAGGATGATTTTTTGTATTCTTTTATTACACGGCCGGCCGGCTTCGGCGGCGCGGCGCCGACGGCCGCCCTGTTCGTCGGATACGGCCGGGAGGGCGGGAAAAGATGAAATACAGCTTCGCCCCGATAATAGACGGCAGCTCGCGCGTGCTGATACTCGGCTCTCTACCCGGCGACCGCTCGCTCGCCGACGCGCGCTACTACGCCCATCCGCGCAACGCCTTCTGGCGGATACTGTACGGCTTTTGGGGGGAGACGCCGCCGGACGACTTCGGCGCGCGCTACGAATACATATTGCGCCGGAGGCTCGCGCTGTGGGACGTCGTGAAGTGCGCCGCTAGGGACGGCAGTTCCGACGGAAAAATAAAAGACGAGACGCCGAACGAAATCCCGGCGCTGCTTGAGTCGCACCCCGGCGTCTCGCTGATCCTCTTCAACGGCGGCTGCGCCTTTGCGAAATACGGCAAATATTTCGGAGCGCCGCAGCTTCCGTATCGGAAGCTGCTCTCGACGAGCCCCACCTGCGCGGGCAGGGACGAGGAACGGCGGCGGATGTGGCACGAGGCGCTGCGGCTCCGCTTCGCAGAAAATTTTTAAAATCCGCGCGGAGGGATACTGAACAAATCACTCGGAGGGGAAGATATGATCGAAATAAAAGTGAGAAGGGCATACGACGTCGACGTCGCGAGAATCGCGGAGATCGAAAAGGGCGCCTTTCCTCCTGAGGAAGCGCTCTCCGCGGATAGGCTGCGCTGGTGCTTCCACGCCTTCCCCGAGGGCTTCGCCGTCGCCGAAGCCGCAGGAGGAGGCGCCGTCGAAGCCGGCGAGATCGTCGCCGCGATGGTCTGCCGGCCGACCGCGCTGCGGCGGATAACGGACGAGATATATGAGACGAAAGAGCTGCCCAAGGGAGACACGTTTGCGATAATGACATTCATAGTGGAGCCAGGGCTCCAGCGGCAGAAGCTCGGCGAAAGGACGATCTCCGCGGCGCTCGAACTATTCCGGCGGAACGGAGTGAAAAATTTTTCCCTCGCCTGCAAAGATCACTTGATAAAATTTTACGGCAGGCACGGCTTCAAGCTTGCGGGCAGATCCGAGCTGAAACTCGGCGGCGCGCTCTGGTACGACATGTACCTGGGGCGGTAACCGCTGCGTGGCACTTTTCCCATGGGCTGCAAAGCGGGTTCATACGAACCCCGTTTTCAAAGTCGGGGCTATCCCGTTTGCGGGATAGATACCGACTCCGTATACTTCGTAAACTCTTCTTTTTGCGCCTTTCAATTCCTCGGGTCACAATCAACGGTGAAGTCGCAGTAGAGTTTCCCTACATCCGGCTCCAACTATACGGCATGAAAGTTTTTCTCGTGTCCGTGCATTTTGACAAACGCCCCGATGACGGCGCGGTTGCGTCAATAGTTTTTGCCCGTTTCGGCATTTTTAACAGAACATACGATACTATTTTCCGAAATCGGCAAAAACGCTGAGGATTTATTGATAATGCGATTCATTATATATAATATGTACAAATTGGGGGCGTCAGGAGAAGCGTGGCGTTCGCCGGCGAATAAGACGCCGCTGAGGAAGACGTCGGCGCGCCGCTCGAGCCGTCCGGCCGTATCGCTTAGGGAAGCCGCGGAGCATATAAAATCCGCGGAAAATGCTTTGCGCAAGGGGGCGTTGATATGATTCTTGAAAACAAACTCGGCATAAATACGGCCGCGGAACTGGCGAGGGCGGAGGAGGGGATAAGCAAGCGAAAAGCCGCCGAAATGTTTGAAAGCGGATTCCTCGACACGCTCGAAGCCGGAACATTCTCCTCGCTTGCGGCGATACATAGATACCTTTTCTGCGAAATATACGGCTTCGCCGGGAAGGTCAGAGACGTCGACCTCGCAAAGGGCGGCTTTCGCTTCGCTTCCGTGCTGTACCTTGCGGCCGCGCTCGAAAGCATAGAAAAAATGCCTCAGCGGACGTTCGAAGAGATAATCGAAAAATACGTGGAGACGAACGTCGCCCACCCCTTCAGAGAGGGAAACGGGCGCAGCGCGAGGATATGGCTCAACCTGATTTTAAAGAAAGAGCTGCGTATGGTCGTCGACTGGAGCAGGGTCGACAAAGACGGTTATCTTGCCGCGATGGAGCGCAGCCCCGTCGCGGACGCGGATGTCAAAAAGCTGCTCAGGGCGGCCCTCACCGACGAAATCGACGACCGCGGCGTCTATATGAGGGGCATAGACGCGAGTTACCATTACGAAGGGTACAACGTCTACAGGACCGAAGAGCTCAAAAGCGAAAGCTGAGAAAAAATAGAAAAAATATTTCGCGCGGAGGCCAAAAATTCCGGCGAAATTTTTTTGCCGAATCTTTTGAAGCGAATCTGTTCCTTGACGGGACGCGGAAGGCGGGCGAAAAACCGGCCGAAGCAGGCTGCCGTGAGGCGCCGGCGCTACGGCCCCCCTTTTACGAGCCTACGGGGTTGCGCGACCGGCGCCGCTTGGCCGCGATGTTTTGACAAACGGCGGCGAAGCGGTTATATTATTAGTTAGCTTAGACTAACTAAAAGAAACGCTTTTACCGAAGGGGGTAATAAGATGGAGGAAAAAACGGAACGGCCGTCGCCTGACTACGGCAATTGGGTGCCCAAGCGCCTGCTCGGCCTCTGCGCGGCGGTCTTTTTTATCTCAGCCGCGCTGCTCGCCGCCAGCTTCCTGCCGTGCGTGCGGACGTCTGCCGCGCTACGCGCGGCGCTTTGGGCATTGCGCGCCGTTTTGGCGGCGCTCTGCTGCCTTGCGGCTATTTCTTTCAAGATTCTGTACCGAGCCCACAGGGATTTTTCTTATAGCGGCGGGCGCCTGTCGGACAAAATACTTGACTACGTGGTCGAAAACCTGCGCTGGGACGGGCGCGGCAAAATCCTGGATATCGGCTGCGGCGGCGGAGCCTTAGCGGTAAAGATCGCCAAGCGCTTCCCCGAGGCGGAGGTCACTGGGCTCGACTATTGGGGCTTGAAATGGGATTATTGTAAGGAACAGTGCGAGAAAAACGCCGCTATCGAAGGAGTCGGCGAGCGGATAAAGTTTATCCGTGGAGACGCGGCCGAACTGCCCTTCAAGGACGGAGAATTCGACGCGGCGGTCAGCAACTTCGTATTCCACGAGGTTGGAAGCCAGCCTGATAAAAAGCTGCTCGTAAAAGAGGCGCTGCGCGTCGTCAAGCCGGGCGGCGGCTTTGTCTTCCACGACCTCTTTTACCGCGCCGGCACATACGGGAGCACGTCGGCGCTGGAGGCGTATCTGCTGGAGCTGGGCGCCGCCGACATCCGTATGAAAAAGACGGCCGGCGAAATCGACATGCCGGAATACCTGCGCGGCAAAATTTTCCTTGCGACCGGCGGCATGATCTACGGGACGAAGTGACCGGCGAAAGGCGGTGGTATAAAACGGCGCAATGCCGCGAAGCGGATGCCGGCCGGGCGGAAGAGCGTGCCCGCAAAGGATATATAAAAAGGGTATCAATTCCAATGCGCAGGTTTGGAATACGGCGTGTCTCCTACGGTAAAAGGATCGCTGAACCGGGCGTCAGATAAGGCTTTCTGCTTTATTCTGATGTATTTGAAGCTATGTTCCTTGCAGAAATCCATAAGCGTTTTTGCTTGGGCGTTTATCGGCAGAACGACCCGTATTCTCAGAGACGGGGATATTTCCCTTGCGGTTTCAAGAGCGGGGCGCAGGTCGTTATCTCCGGAGAGAAGATAGATCGATTCATACGTCTGCATGGCTGCGGCCTTGACTATGTTGACGGCGATATTGACGTCGGTCATTTTTTCTTCGTGAGATGTAAATTTCTTCTTACAGAATTCTTCGCGCCCGCTGCGGCAGGGCTTGTTGCATTTGACCATGCTGGTACGGTCTTTTTTAAGGAATTTTCCTAAAACGACCTTGCAGCCGACGCTTTCATTCATGAGGACATAAACCTGGTGCCTCTTCTTGCGGTCGGGGTTCCAATCCGTATAGGCCGTGAAGTAGTAAACGTCGGCAAGTTCTTCATTTGGAAGGAGGATGAGTTTTGAAAAACGCCACAGATCGAGCCATTTATATTTGCGAAAGTCTTTTCTTGTGTCAAGCGAATGATAAAGGTTGAAGCCGTCGATGAAAAAGGCCGCTTTTCTCAAAGGAAATCACTCCTAAAAAAAGACCCCGCGTCCGCACTCCAATTCGAAGCCGAGACCGACCGGGGGGCTGTGGGCTATTCGCCACAGGGCTTATTGTATGGATAAATATATCATGGATACTGGTATAAAACAATATTTTTAGTGTTTATTCATAATTTTCAGTAAATAAAGACTGACATAGACTGACATCGCAAAAAGAGTTCCTCAGAATTAAAGAAGGTACGCTGCCAAAATGGTGTTAAAAGACGTCGCTCTGTGTTCCAATGTGCTCGAAGAATATTATCCTGTTTCGATTTTGTAAACCAGAATCCAGCCGGGGGCGATATGACATCCCCCCTTCCTCGCTTCGATATCGCGACGCCTTTTCCGGGCGGACTTCGACTCTTTGTTGAATTGGCTGGAGATCGAACGTCAAAAGCGCGCGTAACGGCGGTCGACGGAAAGACGATACACGGCGTCGGCGAATAAGTAGAAACAGAGCGATGGAAACCCGTTTGGTTTTTCCCGTCAAAAAAATGATTTGACAAAGCCGTCGGCAGGTGGTAGTTTAGCATTGATGTGTAATATAGCATCTTAATAAAGACATATCCGCGGAGTTAGGGAATCCGGTGAGAAGCCGGAACGGCCCCTGCCACCGTAATCGGCAAGCGGAGAGCGCGTACGTCGCCTCCGCAGACCGAGCCGCATTCAGCCACTGTCGAAAGATGGGAAGGCGCGGCCCGGGGAACCGAGAGTCGGGAAACCTGCCGCGCGATATACGGGCTTCAAGCGCGCAGAGGGCGCAGACAGCGGCTGACCGGCGAATAAAGACTGTGTAATTCTACGCGGGAGACGGCGTTTGCACCTCTCCCGCGTAATTTTTATATGTTCGGAGGTCGTCGCTTTGCAGAAGAAAATGTATCTCGTACTTTTGCTCCTTTTATCGTTCGCCCCGCTAACGGCGCCGCCGCCCCGCATATGCGCCGCGGAGGAGCCGGTGCGGCTGCCAGAGGAGCGGGTCACGGCGGACTCCGAAGAAGAGGACAAGCTGCTCCTCTCGCCCGGCACCGTCTCCGTCATCAAGCCCCAGGAGATGAAGGGGGAGCAGAAAAACCTTCCCGAACTTCTCAAGCAGGTCCCGGGGCTGCACGTGATAGAGCTCAAGGGGCGCGGCGCCTATACTACCGTCTCCGTGCGCGGCAGCACGCCGTCGCAGGTGGCCGTATACGTCGACGGCGTACTGATGAACCTGGGCAGCGAGGCGGCCGTCGACCTCTCCACGATCCCCGTGGAAAACGTCGAGCGTATCGAAGTCTACCGCGGCTACATCCCGGCGCGCTTCGGCGGCGCGTCGATGGGCGGCGTAATCAACATCATAACGAAAAAGCCCGACGACAGGGGCGGCGGCACGCTGCTTGCAGGCGGCGGCTCCTACGGCCGCTTTCTCGCAAACGCCGCCTACAGCACGAAATTGGGGGACGGCGCGCTCTTCGTCGGCGTAACGCGCGACCAGGCGAGGGGAGACTTCACATACCTCAACACCCGTAACGAATACGACCAGAACGACGACTACGAGGTCAAACGCAAAAACAACTCCTACCAGAACAGCGACGCGCTCGTCAAATGGCAGAACGAAAACTGGACCATAGAAGGTGCGTGGAAGCGCAACGACCGCGACCTGCCTCTGCCGGTGATGGGCATAGAGAGCGACAGATACTGGGAGCCGACCGCCGTGCAGGTCACAGACCAGTGGAACTTTGCGGCGACGCACCGCCGCAAGATAGGAGAGCTCGACCTCGGCGTCCGCCTCGAATACCTGCGTCAGGAGAAAAAATACGACGACCCTAAAGACGGCGACAACCAGTTCGGACTGCCCGGCTCGTCGTATAAACACAACAGATACGAGACTGACCGCTACGGCGTCGCGATAGACGGCTCCCTGCCGGCGGGGGACAGCCACCTCTTGGAATTCCTCTGGAACTGGTACGACGAAACGCTCCGCACCAAGGGCGACGTCATAAACTACTTCGCCGGAATTGAAAAACATACGCGCTACGCCTGGAACGGGCAGGTACAGGACACGATAAGCATAGGCGCCAAAGATAAATTCTGGCTCACGCCGATAATACGCTGGAACCACGCCGACGGCCGCACCGAATTTTCCGGCGGGGCGGCGCTCAACTACAAATTCGACGAACATTGGAGCGCGAAAGTTACATACGGCGGCTACAACCGCGCGCCCAACATGTACGAACTCTACGGCGACGGCGCCTTCGTCATACCTAATCCGCGGCTCGACTGGGAGGAGGGGACGCAGTGGGACGCCGGCGTCACCTGGAAGGGAGACCTGTTCAAAGGCAGAAGCGAAGTCACCCTCACATATTTTGGCAGCCATGTGGACAACCTGATAGAATACTTCGTCGTCAATCCGCGCTACGCACGCTATGAGAACGTGGGCAAAGCGCACATCAAGGGCCTTGAGCTGGAAGGCTCGATAAAATGGGACGACTGGGAAGTCTACGGCTCCGCCACCTGGATGGACGCGGTGAACAAAACTCCCGGAGCCTACGACGGCATGAGGATCCCCAACCGCCCCGAATACGAGGGCTTCCTGCGCGTCGCACGCAACAACCTGCTGAAAAACAAGCGGCTCTCGGCCTTCGCCGAGGCGCGCTACATCGGCAACAACTTCTATGACCGCAACCAGGAGGTCAAACAAGACGACCTGCTCACCTTCGGCGTAGGCCTGTGCTACAGCATAAAAGACGACCTCAAACTCGTCGTCGGCGTGGACGACATATTCGACAAGGGGCCGGACGTCCTCTTCCTCGCCGAGGGCTACGGGCCGGACCGTACAATGTGGTACCCGCTGCAGGGGCGCACCTTCTACGCGTCGCTGATATGGACGTTTTAAAGAAAGGGGCAAAGGAAAATGAAAACCCGCGCACAGAAATTTAAGATACTCTTATCGGCGCTGCTCGTAATTCTGCTCGCGGCGGCGGGCGCCTCCGCCGACCTGCTCTTCACGCGCCAGACCACCTACAGCGACCCGGTCTCGCTCGGCATCATCACGGGCTCGCAAGCCCCCTTCTCGCCGCTGCAGTCCAACATGGGCGGCAACCAGGGCAACGGCATCCGGCCATTCCTCGACGCGGAGGGCAGACTGCGCGTAGCGCTCACATTCTACACAGGCGTCGGTGGCTCCACGCCGGACGTGGTAGACGTCTTCGACCCGGGGCCGAGAAGCGCTTGGACCGTCCCCTCCAACTGGAACAGGCCGCTCAAACAGTTCACCTGCTCGGTGAAAAACATCCGCGCGATGGCCACGATAGGCAACTACCTCTACGCGACCGGCTACGACAAGGCCGTCATCTCGCGCGTCGTGATGACGAACGACGCCTACGCGGAAAACAAAGTATGGGCGCACCCTGAAATAAGAGGCAAACACGGCGAGGGGCTCTTCTCCTACAACGGATATCTCTACGCGATAATAACGGACACCGCCGGCGACCCGATGCAGCCCAGCGTCGCCTATGGGCCGAACCAGATATGGAAATTCGACAAAGACCTCAACGTGATAGCCAGCGCCGACATGACAGGGCGCAACATGGACGGGCAGAACGACGGCGTCTATACGCGCGTCGGCAGTAAGCTCTACGTCTGCAGCTTCGGCGGCTACCAGGTCACTGACGGCGGCTACAATGAAAAAACGACGATCGAGGTCTGCGACCTGGAGACGCTTGAGTCGACTCTGCTTGCGCGCGGAGAAGAGACCCACGCACGCTTTCCTGAATGGTACTACATGTTCAGCGGGCTTGCTTTCATAAACGGGCGCGTATTCCTGCACGGCACCACCTGGACGGCGCCGGAGGGAGTGCAGGGCAGCCACCAGATGGTCGTCTACGAGACGACGGAAGAAAAGCTCGCCGCCGGCGACATCGGCACGCGTATAGGCAGCTTTGCCGGCAGCTATGGCATCCAGATGGGCTTCAACTACGACCCGGATACCGGCTATCTCTGGGCGCGCGCCGGAGACGGCCTCGCGCGCTACGACGGCGGCAGCAGCTGGACCTTATTCAGCGCCGCCGACCTCAAGGGGACGCTCTCTGCGGCAGCGCCGCTTTCGGCAGTCTCCTCTTCCGGCGGCGGCACGATTATACCCGCTTCCGTCCCCGTGGAGCTCCCGGACGTCTCGGTAAGCGGCGCCGAGATGACCGTCACCGCGGTCAACGCCGACGCGCCGGAGCCCATAGCACGTGCAGTGAACGACGGCAGCTATCCTTCTATCGTGCAAAACGGCGCGTCGTTTGCCTCTCTCAAGCCGCTGAACACCATCTCGGCGTCGATGGACGGCTCCGCTGCGGCGGCGGCCTTCACGATAAAGAACTTCGACTACGAACCGGCGGCGGGCGCGTCGCTCTGGGCGATGGCGCGCAAAAAAGCGGGGCTTGGCGGCGGCTACGACACATTCCCCGCGAGCCTGAAAGACAAAACTCTCAGCTTTGAGATAACAGAGCCGGGCCTCTACTTCGCGCCGGAAAACGTCGTAGTCATAGCGGAGAGCACGCCTGTAGAGATACCGGCGCCGGAAAAGCCCTGGGAGGGCGACGGAGCAGGCACCGGCGGCTGCAACTCGGGCGTTGGCGCGATGGCGCTTGCGCTGCCGGCCTTGCTGGCCGCAGCGCAGCGGAAAAGGCGCTGAAAGGGGGGCTGGGGCGTAAAAAATACTGCGCGTGAAATGCGCGAAACTCGGAAATTGGGACAAAAAATCAGCGTAACAAAACAGATTTGGGAGGAATCTTGATATGAAAAGAGTAAGAACAGTATCAGCACTGGCGGCAGCGCTTCTGCTCATCTTTGCGCTTGCCGCGGCGGCCGCGCCAAGAAGCGTGACCATCGAGGAATTCGAGTGCGACGGCATGAAATGCGGCGACTTTACATACTACACATACTTTGCAAAGCTGGACGAGAACGGCAGGATGAGCACGCCTTGCTGGTATCCCGGCGACCGGCAGGAGCCGGCGGCACCGCCTACAGCCGAGCTGCTTGCGCCATTCATACCGGCGGGATACACCGGCGACGTAGTGGCCGAGACCTTTTACAGGGTGAAATTTAATGAAAAGACGGATGCCCCCGGGCACATGCCGGCCGGCGGTTACGAGATCATGGCTTATGATATGCCTCCGGAGTGGCAGGCTGAGATGAACAGCGCCGATCTTTTCATTATCGTCGACTCCGAGGGCAAGGCAGTTTCGGCGGACCACCGTCTGGGGCAATATGCCGGCAACTACGCCGTCACCCTGGCTCAAGACTACGCGTACAGCCCTTCGATATACGCAGTGAAGTTGACGCACACACCGCTGCCGAAGTACTCGCTGACGGCGTCGGCCGGAGCAAACGGCGCGGTGACTCCGGCGGAAGCCGAAATCGAAGAAGGTTATTCCCAGGATTTTGAAATAAAGGCAAACGAAGGATACCTGATAAAAAGCCTGACGTTAGACGGCGCCGCGGTAAAGGAAGCCATCG
The DNA here is from genome assembly GCF_000712295.1 of Synergistes jonesii. Taxonomy (NCBI): domain Bacteria; kingdom Thermotogati; phylum Synergistota; class Synergistia; order Synergistales; family Synergistaceae; genus Synergistes; species Synergistes jonesii. Next base: position 141,999 of record NZ_JMKI01000031.1, read on the forward strand.
GCCTGGGCGCTTATGTTTTAAAGCTTGAAAACGTCACGGCGACGCACAAGATAGCGGCCGAATTCGAACCTGCGCCGCTTCCGACATTTGCAATAACAGCGTCGGCCGGCGAAAACGGCACGATCACGCCATCAGGCGAAGTGACTGTCGAGCAGGGCACAGCGCAGAAATTCGAAATAAAGGCAAGCGAAGGATATGTGATAGACAAACTGACAGTCGACGGCAAAGAAGACGAAGAGGCCTCCGGCAAAGAGAGCTTCTCCTTCACTTTTGAAAATGTCACAGAGACCCACACGATAGCTGCCGATTTCAAACGCGCGCATTCGGGAGGCGGCGGGGGCGGCGGCTGCAACGCGGGCTTGGGCGCGCTTTCGCTGCTTGCGCTTCTCCCATTGGCGCTGCGCAGGAAAAAGTAAAAAAGCCATACAAAGCCCCGGCCGCGGCGCGCCCCGGGCGGCAGTCGCGGCCGGGATTCCCGAAAGGAGAGTGAAAAATATGAACGAAGCAGAACCATTCCACCATGGCGGCTCCGCCGCCGACGCAACGTCACAACAGGAAGCGACCCGCGCGGGGCGCATGGGAAATGAGATAATGAAAGGAGAATTACAGTTATGAAAATGAGAAAGCATTTGTCGTTGATTTTGGCGGCAGCACTCTTCGCATTTAGCTTTGCGGGAACGGCGAGCGCCGTCAACGTCTGGGACGGCACTACCGGCACGGTGCCACAGCCGGTAGGCAGCGTCATCACGATAACCACCGGCGCGCAGCTTGCGGCCTTCAGAAACGCTGTCAACAACGGTAATGACTACGCCAATTATACTATCCGCCTGGGCGACGACATTAACTTGAACAACAATGAATGGACCCCGATCGGCCGCTTTAAAGCCTATTGGACCACTCAATATAACAAAGCGTTCAAGGGTGTCTTCGATGGCGCGGGACACAGCATCACCGGGTTGAAGGTAAATAATACCGCAGGTAACTTCAATGATCGAGGCGAAACGGCTGCGCTCTTCGGATATATCGACTATCCGTCAAACAGCAAAACGGCCGCGGCACGCAGCATGACGCCGGCGGATAAAGCGGCGCTTGACGCAGCAGAGCTCGGCCTCACAGGCGAGGATTATTACCGCGTGCTGGCCGAGCGCAGGGACTTCTACGAGACATTCGGCGTCAAGCCGGTACCAGCCATTGAGACGCGCAGCGTCACCCCCTCTTATGCGGCGAAGGGTGTCGTTAAGAATCTCAAGGTTTACGGCACTGTCACCAACACCAAAGGTCAGGGCGCGGCCGGCGTCGTCTGTTGGAACGACGGGCTTGTCGAAAACTGCTACTTCGAAGGTACCGCCAGCTGCAGCGGCGCCGGACGCGCCTATGTCGGCGGCATTTGTTCGCTTCTCGGCGACAACGTTGACACCACTTCGACATTCGTGGTCAACTGCGTAGCCTCTGCCGACCTGAACGCAAGCGGCGGCTCCTTCAGCTACGCCGGCGGGATTGCCGCGTTCTGCTATGAGATGAACAGCGGTTATATCGTCAACTGCTCTGTGCAACCCGGCACGATCATCTACTCGAACATGAACGCGGGCGGAGTCGTCGGAGCATTTGCCAATAAGGTCTACAACTGCAGCTCCGCGGCAGAAAGCATAACGGTCTCCCCCACGGTCATCCCCGAAAACGAAGACCAGCGCAATTACACCGGCGGCATCGTCGGCGCCTACGGCACGGTCTACAGCTGCTACTGGCTGCACGGCGGAGCCTATCAGCCTAACTACGCTATAGGCGGCGGCACAGACACGTCCGGGCGCAAGACTACTGTTGCCGCGCTGCCAAGGGCCTCCGTGCTCTTCGGGCGCAAGACTATAGCGGTGAACGGCACGGCCTACGCTCCTAAGACGACCTACCCCACCGGAGCAGCGGCGAACACGCTGTCGTACAGCGGCTGGAACAGCTCAGCCACCTCAGTCGCCGGCGTCAATTCGTCCTCCGGCCTCGTCACCGGCTACTCCGCAGGCAAAGCCGTGATATCGGCGACTGCTGCGAGCAGCGGCAGCTGGTGGTCGACGGCGCTTGCAGGCACCGTCGGCGTAACACCCGAAAGCACATTCACGGTAACGCAGTAACGCCTGACAGCGGAGAAGGGCGCGGCGCGCCCTTCTCCGCTTTGCCCTGAGCCGCATTCGGCTTTTATACGCAAAAGGGGAGAAGTTTATGAAGAAAATGTTATTTGCGGCTTTATGCCTCGCAGCTCTGGCGCTCTCCGCGCGTCCCATTTCCGCCGCGCCGTCGGAGATCGTCGTCGTCGACAGGAGCGAATGGGAGAGGTTCGACCAGCGCCTGGGCGTAACTATGGGCTTCAACATGGAGATAGACGACAGCAACTCTGTAACGCATTTCCCGGAGAGCGCCTCGTGGCTGGGGAGGGAGAGATGGACGGATTCATATGAAACCTGCAATAACTGTGGTAAGTCGTTCCCGGCTGATATATCACGGCTGACTAAGGAACGTCTGGCGCGCGTCATCCCCGAAAAGTGGAGCGGCGCCGTGACCGTGGAGGTGCGACACGCTATAAGCCTGCCGGCAGATAATGCCTCAGTTACCGAGATGGGAGGCAATAAAATTGATTTTCCCGACGTCGTCAAATTCGAGCATCCGCTGATGGCTCCCCCTATCGGGACCTGGGATAACGACGTAATTGAGTTCGCATGGGAGAGGAGTATCTATGACCGCGAACTTAAAAAGGATGTATACATTGTTCCCGACGAGGACTTAAGATACACGGACACGCCGGATATGATCATCGCGCTCGACGGCGCTGGAAACGTCCACGCGGCGGAGCGGATATTCGGGCGTGGCATAGTGTACGATTATATTCCACACCGCCCTCTCCATTATGGATACCAGGCAATCTATTCATTCCTCAACGGCACCGTCGTCTTTAAGAAGGAGGACTTCCCTCTTGATCTCTATTTCGTCAAGCTCTCCACCGCCCAATATGAGATAAGCGTTTCGGCCGATGCCTCCATGGGCGCCGTGACTCCCGCAGGGCCGCTCAAGGTGAACCACGGCGAGGACGCCTCATTTACGATAACGGCAAAAGACGGCTGCCGCATCGCCGCCGTAATAGCCGACGGCAGGCGCGAAAGCACGGCAAGCCCCTTCGTATCGGAATACGCCTTCAAAAACGTAACGTCGAATCATTCGCTCGAAGCGCTGTTCGCCGAAGCCTCCGATCTGCCGGAGGTAAGCGCCGCTCCCGGCGTCACCGCGACGGTCGCGGACTATTCCAACAGCCGCGGTAAGGAAGCGGAGGCGCTGGAAAGAGGCGGCTTTGTGAGCGGAGACGCCGCCGTGAAGATAGCAGGCGACGGCACGGAAATGAAGGAGGGAACGTTCTGCGCCGACGAGGACGGCTACGTCTGCACGGTGAAATTGTCGAAGGAATGCGCGGAAGTGGCCGAGTCCGGAGCCCTTACGCTGACGGTGAAGCCGAAGGCGGGAGAAAAATTCGCTGTCGGCAGGAGCTATTACGCGCTCGTGCTGAACGCAAAGACGAACTATTACGACCTTTTCCCTGCGAAGCTGAACGGCGCCGGCTGTCTTGAGGCGACGCTTAAGCCGGTGGGCGACTACGCCGCGCTGAGCACGCTCTTCGTTTACTCGGGCACGGCGTCACCCGGCAAAGAGCCGCCAACGCCGGACACGCCCGGCGGAGGCGCCGGCCCGAAGTCGAGCGGCGGCTGCAACGCGGGCCTGGGCGCTATAGCGCTGCTGGCGCTCGCGCCCCTCGCCCTGCGCAGGAAGAAGTAACGTAGAACAGCGGAATGTAAGAGCGGCAATGAAGCGGGTGCGTCGTTGCGCGTAAAGAGGCGCGTCCGCCGTCAGCAAAAGGAGGCGGTAAATATGGACGAAGCCGAACCGTTCCATCATGGCGGTTCAGCCGCCGGCACAACGTTATAACACGGAGCGCCCCGTGCGTGGCGCCGAATCGGTGGCGATCCCGCTGAAAACGAAAGATCGTCAAGCGTTTTCCAGGCGCTTTGCGCTATATCGTGAGGAGGATTTCTTTGAAAAAAATTCGTTTGCTGGATATTCTCGCCTGCGCGCTGTTATTTTGCGGCGCCGCGCAGGCGCAGGCCGCTAAGGTCGCCGTCGAGACGACGGCGAGGGTGCTGCCGTGCACCACGTATCTGATAGCGACCTACGACGAAAAGGGACGCCCCGACGCCGCCGTCATCGACCGCGCGGGCATCGCCGAGACTGCGTCCGGTAATAATATGATCTTCTACATCTCCGTCGTTCCGACGCGCCAGACCGCGAAGAATATCGAGGCCTCGGGCGCCTTCACCGTGAATGTGATGAACGCCGGCATTGTCGGGAAGGGCGACTACTGCGGAGAAGTTTCGGCCGCGTCTGACGGCGGGTATTTCGACAAGTTCGCCGTCACGGGACTGAAGATCGAGAAGAGCGAGACGGTCAACGCCCCTGTGCTGACGGAGTGCCCGGTGACGCTTGAGTGCCGGCTGCTCGGCACGCGTGATTTCGACGGCGGCCGGCACAGGATGTATCTGGGCGAAGTGCTGGGCTACCGCCTGGAAGCTACGGCGCCGGAGGGCGACAAGACTAAAGGCGCGGAACAGTACGACCCCGTAAAGTCGAATGCTGTCGTCTACTTTGCAGGCAGCGCCGAGCACAGCGGCTACTATAAGCTCAGCGCGCCATACGGACGTTCCGGCGCGATGTATCGGCAGAAATACCCCGACGGCGGCGGCCTTGAGCCGAAACCCTCGGGAAAGTAAGGAGGGAGCTCCATGAAACGCACGAAAATTCGCGCCGCCGTACTGCCGGCTCTGGCCGCCCTGCTTCTCTGCGCCGCCTCCGCATCGGCGGAGACGCTGAAATTCACAGGCTCGCCAGGTTTTCTGCTATCGCCCATAATGGTGGTCGGCGTTTACACGCCTGAGGGGAATACCAACTTCGCCACGTTCCACCGCGGCGGCGTCGTCTCCTCCGGCGCGGATGGCGGAGAGATGCGCGTCGCCTTCGGCATCAACAACTCGGAGCGGAGCTACACTTATCGGTGCCTGAAGGCCTCCGGCGCCTGCACGATCAACCTGCCCTCGGTGAAGTATATGTCCGAGGCGGCGCTCTTCGGCCACTTCTCCGGGCGCCCCCTCTCGGGGGACGCGCCGCTTCTGCCGGCGAACGGCGGCTACCAGGATAAGCTCGCGCCCACCGGCCTGACGGCCCGAAAGGGCGAGGCCGTGAACGCCCCGATGATCGAAGAGTTCCCCATCTCGCTGGAGTGCGAGCTTGAGGATGAAGTAGCCGTCTCCGGAGGACGTCCGAACCGCCTGATGATTCTAAAGGTCAAAAAGGTATGGGCCGACGAAGCCTACATCGACGCGGGGGGCAAGATAAACCCGCTTAACGACGCGACGGATTCTTCGATAGTCTTCTATTCCAATTCGACGTCCGCGAGCGGCGGATTCTACGGCTACGGAGAATTCGTCGGCAAGTCCGGCGAGGTCTCCAAGCCGTACAAGGACGATAAGCCGGGCCACGGCGGAGGAAGTTCGAGCGGCTGCAACGCCGGCGCCGGCGCATTGGCGCTGCTGGCGCTGGCGCCCTTAGCGCTGCGCAGGAAGAAGTAAAGGAAAAGCGGCGGCGCTCTTCGCTACGGCGTGAAGCGCCGTCTTTTCTAACAATAGAAATATCTCTCGCCGCGGCTGCCGCCCTGCGCGTCCGTCCTCCTAAGCTGTATGTTGACGCCGCTCAATAGCGTACGCTATAATGTACGCATAAGGGGGCGAACGATATGCTGAATACCAACGTCACAAATTTCAGACGGAATATTTTCGCTCTGCTGGAACAGACCATAAAGTATAACGAGCCGGTGAACGTCAGCACGAAAGACGGGAACGCCGTAGTCATCAGCGAGGAGGATTACAACGATCTTATAGAGACATTGTACATCTCCTCTATCCCGGGCATGAAGGAGAAGATCGTTGAAGGGCTGAATACCCCGCTGGAGGAGTGTATAGCGGAAGATAAGGTGTCATGGTAAGCTACTCTGTCGTCTATACGAAGAAGGCGGCCGCGGATATTCCTAATTTAAAGGCCGCAGGATTAGATAAAAAGGCGCTTGCCCTGATAGACATCATCAGAAGCGACCCATTTCGGTCGCCTCCGCCGTATGAAAAGCTCTTAGGCGATATGCAGGGAGCTTATTCCAGGCGTATCAATCTCAAACACCGCCTGGTGTACGAGGTGGACAAGGAGCGCAATACGGTAAAAATCATCAGTATGTGCTCTCATTATGATTTTTAAAAAGGCAAAAGACGACCGCGCCCCTTAGTCCTGGAGGGGCGTGGCAGCGGCTGTATTTATCTGTCAAATAGGCCCTGTACGGCTTCCGGCGACATTTTTTCTTTCAAAGCTTTCAGATAACCTGCAATAGATTTACGACTCACGCCCATTTTATTTGCAAGCAGCGGCATTGTATATCCGGGATCTTCCATCAGGTACTGCAACACTTGGCTCTCGCGATCAGTCACCTTGTTAGTCACCCTGACGACACGATCTTCCGGCATTGGAAGATATTCAGATTTCAAAGCATTGCATATCTTTTCTATCCCTCGCCCCCAGCTTTCAAGTATCAGCTTCTTTCTCCCTGGATTACGCTGAGCGGATTCGACTTTTTTCTGCACGAGTAATGCCAATGTAAATGTTCTGTTCTCTTCCTTGAAGGGCAGGATATTCTTTGCCCTTTTCTCCGGATCGTTAAGAGATGAAAGCGCCTTTTTTGCCACGATAGAGAACGCCGTCATAAACTGTTTCGGTGACCTCTTCCACAAGCGCCTCGATGTCTTTCAGCTTTTGTCGTCAGTTCGTCAAGTCTGGCCTCGGTTTTCTTTAATTCGGCTTTTTGAGCAGGATTTTTTAAAATTTGTCGTCCTGCGGCTTTTGCTTTTTCGTCTTGACAAAGCGCTTGGGTTATAGTACCATTCGCTTTACCGACGAAGAGCGGTAAAGTTTTTTGTTGCGAAAGGGGGCCGAGATGATGGGAAAAGCGTTCGTAGGTAGCAGCTATTATTATCGCTATTACGCTTATCCCCGCATCTATGACGCCCCGGGGCTTTTCGCCGTTTCTGTGAAGTAAGCGTTACAAGCGATGGAACTTCAGGAACCGCGCCCGCAGGGGCCCGGTTCTTTTTTTATATTAAAAGATTATTTTTGTGAAAGGGAGCGGTAAGGATGTTCGGAACGGATCTTTGGGTGGTTTGCGCGGGGGCTTCTCTTATTTGGGGTGCGGCGTGGTCTCTCGCCTCGATAGTGATAAGGGCGGCGGCGAGGTAAGATGTTCGCCTTCCTCCCCCTATGGATCGGCTACGCGCTCGCGCTCGTCGCGATCGCCAAGTTTTCGCGTGGGCGCGACGCGCTGCTGCCCGGGCGCGTCGGCGTCGCGGTCCAGGCTTTCGCCTATGTCGCGACTTATGTCTCCGCCGTCGCGCTCGTCGGCTTCGGCGGGCTCTGCTATCTTTTCGGGATGCAGATGCTTCTCGTCGCGGCAGGCAACGTGTGGTTCGGAACGTGGTTCGTGTATAAGTATCTCGCGTGGCCGACGCGCCTCTGGCAGAGAAAGCTTGCGGCGCGCACGCCGGCCGAGCTGCTGGCTAAGGCTTACGGCGCCCCGATGCTACAGACTTTCATAGGCGCCGTTTCCACGCTGCTTCTCGTCGTCTACGGCTCGGCGGTCTTCAAGGGCGCGGCGGTGATGGTCTCCGGCGTCGTCCCGCTCTCCACGAACGCGGCGCTCGCGCTTCTCGTCGTGATAGTCGGCGTTTCGGTCGTCTGGGGGGGGCTGCGCGGCGTGCTTTACACGGAGGCGCTTCAGGGGCTGGTGATGCTTATCGGGGTGGGCGCGCTGCTCCTCGCGCTGCTTAAAGCGGTCGGCGGGCCCGTGGAGGGGATCGCGGCCCTCGCGTCGCTGCCGCCGGAGAAAGGCGCGGACAGGGGCTTTTTGGCGCTTTCTTCGGGGGGCGCTGGGCTCAACGTCATTTTCCTCGCGGTGGTCACCTCCGTCGGCATCTGGGCGCAGCCTCAGCTGATTCAGCGCCACTTCGCGCTGCGCAGCCAGGAGGAGGCGCGCCGCGCGGCGCCGCTAGCGATGCTCGCGCTTTCGGTGGTGGTCGGCGGCGCGTATTTCGCAAGCGCGCTTTCGCGCGTGCTTCTCGGCGGCGGCATAACGAATCCGGATACGGTGCTGCCGATTCTCGTGAATAGGCTGCTTCCCTCTTTAGGCCGGCAGCTCTTCGCGCTGGCGATCGTCTCGGCCTCCCTTTCGACGGCCTCGGCGCTGCTCCACATAGCGAGCGGCAGCCTCGGGCGAGACGTGCTGAAGAGGGAGCTCAAAGGCAATTCCTGGCGTGCGGCCGTCATCCTCTGCACGGCGGGCAGCGGCCTCTTCGCGCTGAAGAGCGGCTCGATCATCGCGGTGATATGCTCGACGAGCTGGACGCTTTTGGCCTGCGCGATAATGGCGCCTTACCTAGCGCTGCTGGCGTTCGGCCCGAGGGCCGGGGGCTTCGCCGCCTCCGCGGGCTCCCTCTGCGGTTTCGCCGGCTCGATTGCGTGGTACGCTGCGGCCTACAGGCCGACGTCGCTCTCGCTGACGGGGCTCGCGGCTCCGGGCATAGCCGGCGCGATACATCCGATACTTCCGGGGATAATTTTTTCGGCGGCCGTGATGTTCCTGCTCGCGAAGAGGGAGCCGGCGAAGGCCCCCGCCGAGGCCGAAGCGCAGAGGATCGGCGGATAAATCAAAAGGGCTGCCGCGGCGCGATCAAAGCTTGGCGGTAGCCCCTTTTCTCCGGTCAGTTAACGGCCGGCCCGAACGCTCAAGTTAACCCGCAAGATGACCGCCAAGAAAATGTCTTCGATAAAATTCTGGTTTTCTGTGTGGAGCCGAGGTCAAAACGGGAGATAGTGGGTCATTTGGGATATAAGGATTTAGGAAGCGTCACCCGGTACTATATCAAGCCCCTCCTTGAAAGCGGACGATTGAGGATGGCTATCCCGGGTAAGCCGAAGAGCCGAAATCAAAGGTATATCAAAGCATAAGAAGGTCGAGGCCGCCGCAGAGCTCTGATCGCGCTTGCCGCGGCGGCCTCGGCCTTTATTTTTCCCCTCACATGCCCGAGAGGGATTTTGCAAGGAATTCTTTTATCTTTTCGAAGGTCTCTTCGCTGATTATATGCTCGATGCGGCAGGCGTCGGTCTCGGCGGTCTCGGCGGAAACGCCGACCGTTTCGTGCAGGAAGGCGGTGATCAGCCTGTGTCGCTCGTAGATCGCGCCGGCGCGGGCCTTCCCCGCTTCGGTCAGGCACAATTCCCCGTTAGGCTCCATCGTTATGAAGCCGTCGTCCCTCAATATCCCCATCGCGCGGCTGACGCTCGGCTTGCTGACCGAAAGCTGCTTGGCGACGTCGATGGAGCGCACGGAGCCGTATTTGTTCTGAAGTATGAGAATCGTTTCGAGATAATTTTCGCCGGATTCTTGCATCTATATCACCTTTGTCGTCATTTTGCCTCTATTTTATAACAAAACGCGCCGCGCGTCACTTTTTCGCTTTTTTTCACGCTTTGCCCGGACTTGCAACTTTTTTCTTCATTCCATATACTTTTTAACGGCGAAAGACGCACGCCGTGCGGAGGTGTTTTCGTGGTGCTGGAAAATTATTTTGCAAAGAAGAAGCCGACGGTGGACGATTTGATCCGCATGATCGCGGATATGGGGGGCAGGGCGCCGGCGATAAAAAGGCTGCCGCCCCGCCAGGCCGCCTTCGGCGATTTCGGTGCGCTCGACCACCGTATCGTCAACGCGCTGAAAAAACGCGGCGTAGAGGCGCTGTATTCGCATCAGAGCGAGGCTGTGGCCTGCGCGCTCGCCGGCAAGGACTGCGTGGTCGCGACTCCCACAGCGTCGGGCAAGACGTTCTGCTATAACCTGCCGGTGCTCCACGCGGCTCTACAGGACGCTAACGCGCGCGCCCTTTACCTCTTCCCGACTAAGGCGCTCGCGCAGGACCAGCTCGTTGAGTTCGCGGAGCTCGCCGCGCTTTCGGGTGGGGACGTCCGCGGCTTCGTCTACGATGGCGACACCGACCCCGTGAAGCGCCGCCTCGCGCGCAGCGAAGGGCACATCGTCATCACGAATCCCGATATGCTGAACTCCGGCATACTTCCTCATCACACCAAATGGTCCGACTATTTCAAAAATTTAACGTTCGTCGTCGTCGACGAGCTTCACACTTACAGGGGCGTCTTCGGCTCGCACCTGGCGAATCTTTTCGCGCGCCTCGCGAGGATCTGTGAATTCTACGGCGCGCGCCCGACGTTCATCTGCTGCTCCGCGACGATAGCGAACCCCGAGGAGCACGCGCGCGCGCTGATAGGGCGCGAAGTGACACTGATAACGGAGAGCGGCGCGCCGGCTTCGGAGAAGGAAGTGATAATTTACAATCCTCCTGTCGTCGACTGGAACACGGGCGTCAGGCGCTCGTCGCTCTTTGAGACGGCGAAGATAGCGGCGGCCGCGCTCGCCGGCGGCATAAGCACGATAGTCTTCACGCGCTCGCGCCTCAACGTGGAGCTGCTTCTCAAATCTATAAGGGAGCGCCTCGAAAAGGCCGGCGCCGACCCGTCGATGATCATGGGCTACCGCGGCGGCTATCTGCCGAAGGAGCGCAGGAAGATAGAGCGCGACCTGCGCAGCGGCGAGCTGCGCGGCGTAGTGAGCACGAACGCGCTGGAGCTCGGCATCGACGTGGGCTCGCTCGGTCTCGCGGTGCTTCACGGCTATCCGGGCAGCATCGCGTCGGCTTGGCAGCAGATAGGGCGCGCCGGGAGGCGCGGCGCCGTCTCGGCCGCCGTTATGGTGGCGTCGGCCGACCCGCTCGACCAGTTCCTCGCGCAGCGCCCCGAATGGTTCTTCAAGGCCGCTACGGAGCGCGCGCGCATCGACCCTTATAACCCCTATATACAGGTGAGCCACGTCAAATGTTCGGCGTTCGAGCTCCCCTTCCGCGGCGGCGAGAAGTTCGGCGGGCGGGAGGTGGACGAGATTCTCGATTATCTCACGGATTACGAGGTGCTCCACCGCGTCGACGAGGCCGGCGAGCGCCGCTACTATTGGCAGGCGGATTCTTACCCGGCGGCGGACCTCTCTCTGCGCAGCGCTACGGGAGAAAATTACACGATAACCGATGTCACGGTCGAAAGCAGGCCCGTCGTGATAGGGACGATGGACCGCCGCTCCGCGCCTACTCTGATATTCCCCGACGCGATATACATGCACGGCGGGAAGTCTTACATCGTGCAGTCGCTCGACACGGAAAAGATGCAGTGCTTCATAAAGGAGATGGCGGCGGACTATTACACGGACGGAGACGCGGCTCTGCGGATAAATATCACGGACGACTTCGAGACCCAGGGGAATTACGGCTGGGGCGAGGTCGTAGTGACGCTGACGCCGACGATTTTCAAAAAGATAAAGCTGGCGACGCACGAGAACGCCGGCTTCGGCCAGATAAAGCTGCCGGAGGAGCAGATGCACACGACGGCCTGCTGGATCACGATGCCGGAGGAGCGGCAGGAGGACGCCGGGCTGAAGCTCGCGATGGAGGGGCTGGAGCATTTGATACGCAACACGGCGCCGCTCTTCCTGATGTGCGACCGCGCCGACATATTGGTGACGAGCCGTCTCAAGGACCCACAGCTGCGGCGCGCCGCGCTCTACATAATAGATAACATCCCCGGGGGCATCGGCCTCGCGGAGGGAGCCTTTGAAATAAAGAACGAGCTCGTGAAGACGGCCGTCGGCGTTATGGATTCCTGCGGCTGCAAGAACGGCTGCCCGGGCTGCGTGGGCGCGCCGGCCGGCAATTTCGAGATAAAGAAGGCGGTCAGGGAGCTGGCCGGCGAAATAATGGCCGGGCGGTAGAAATCGGCGGGCGCAGCGGCGCTTGCAAAACGCGATCGCGCGCTAAAGGCTGAGCAGTGCTGCGGCGTTTCTTCCGAGGATAAGATTCTTTTCTTCCCGCGAGAGGCCGAGGCTGTCTATCAGTTCGAGCTCCATCTGCGGCAGGTGCCACGGATAGTCGCTGCCGAATAAGATTTTGTCGGCGCCGTGGCGACGGATTATGCTGCGGAATAGATTCTTGTCGAGCCAGGGGGCGGCGGTGAAGGCGGTGTCGAAGTAGAGGTCGGCCTTTCCGGCGAGCGTTTCGTACACCTCTTTCGCCAAATGCATCCCGCCTAAGTGGGCGGCGACGACTTTAAGCCCCGGGAAGTTTCGCAGGATTTTCAGCAGCATCGCGGGCGTGCATCTTTCTTCTTCCTTGTAAGAGGGGTCCCAGCCGGCGTGGAAGAGCACGACGAGGTTCAGCGCGCGCGCCAGGTCGTAAACGGGGAATATCCTTTCGTCGTCCGCGTCGCAGCGCTGGAGCGGCGGGTGCAGCTTTATGCCCTTCAGCCCCTCGTCGGAAATTTTCCAGACGTATTCGAGCGCGCTGAGCGAATAGGGTATTACGGAGCCGAAGGAGATGAGGCGTTCGGAGTCCACTTCCTTCGCGAATTTCAGGATGTCCTCGTGCTGATGTTCCTTTGTAGCGACGTGCAGCACGACGCTTTTGTCTATCCCCGCCTTGCCCATGTTTTCTATCAGCGCGGAGGCCGTCGCCGCCGCGCGGTACTCCTCATTTTCGCTCTCCGAGAGCTTCTTCATCGCGTAGTCGGCCATTGCGTCTGGGAAGATGTGCGTGTGAAAATCGATGATCATTCAATGTCACTTCTTGTCTTTATCATTTCGTTCGGCGTTTTCTTTCTCCTCTTCGGCACGCCTCTGTTCTTCCTCTATTTCGTCGAGGTAGAGCCGCCATATCTTCAGCGCTATGAGCGCGCAGACGGTGCCTCCGGAGAGCCCCGCCGCTATCGGGAGGGGCCTGGGCGCGCCCGCCGCGTAGCTCCCGAGCCCGCCGAGCGCGTAACCGTAGCATATTATAGTCGCAAAGGACAAAAAAAGAACCACCAAGCGCTTGTTCATCTTATAGCCTTAAAGCCGGCGCGCCTTTCCGCCAAGCGGCCGTTCGACGTTTCTTCGGGCGGCGCGTCGCCGCGTAAGGAGCGCCCGCCGTCCGCGATGAGCGCGTTTTTTATTATAAGGGGCATCGTTTCACTCTCCGATTTTTCTTATGCCGCCGCGCATCAGCTCCGCGGCCGTTTGCGTCGCGGCCAGCCCGCCGAGCGAGGTCTCTCTCAGCGCCGGCGGCAGCATCCTGCCTATCTGTCCCATCGTGTCGATGACCTCGTCGAGTGGTATCACGGATTCTATACCGCTAAGCGCCATGTCCGCGCAGAGAATGCCGTTCGCCGTGAGTATGCCGTTGCGCTTTATGCAGGGGCATTCAACGAGCCCTCCGACCGGGTCGCAGACCAGGCCGAGGACGGATTTAAAGGTCATCGCCGCCGCGTGCGCGCTCATCTCCGGCGTACCTCCCTGTAGGAAGGCGAGCGCCGCCGAGCCCATCGCGGCCGCGGCGCCGCATTCGGCCTGGCAGCCTCCCGCGGCGCCGGAGAGCGTCGCACGGAAGGCCGTCACCTCGCCTATCGCTCCGGCCGTGATCAGCGCGTCGACGAGCATCGCGTCAGTGTCGCGTCCGCCGCCGCAGAAGAATTCCCATGCGAAGAGCATTCCGGGGATGATGCCGCAACTGCCGGCCGTCGGCGCCGCGACGATGCGCCCCATCGCCGCGTTGTAGGCCGCGACCTCCATCGCGGTAGCGGCGGCCGTCGTGACGAATTTTCCGGACATAGCGCCGCGGCGGGCGCGCAGCGCCGGCCCCATCGGAGGCTCGAGGCGGCACGGCTCTTCGCTCGCGCAGGCTTCGCGCACGCTTCTGCGCATGTCCGCGAGGCGCTGCGCCATCTTCGCGCGTATTTCCTCCGCCGGCACGCCGGTCGCGGCGGAGTCGAGGATCAACGCCGCCTCGGGGAAGGTCGTATCGTTTTTGCGGGCCGTGAGGAGGATTTTTTGGACTGCTTTGAGCATCAGCGCTCACCTTCTATCTCTATGACCCGGACTATTGCCGGGTGCAGCTCTTTTATGACTTTCGCATCGACCTTGCCGTCGGAAGCGTCCAGCTCTATGACCATCGTCGCGAGCCCGCCGCGCGCGTCGCGGTGCAGCTTCATCGTCGCGATGTTGACGCCGTGCGCCGAGAGGTAGGAGGCGACGGCGCCGACCACGCCGCTGACGTCTTTGTTCATTATTATCATCGCCGGCAGCGAACAGGATATGTCGACCTGAAAGCCGTCGAGCCTGTGCAGGATGACCGCGCCTCCGCCTACGGAGTAGCCAACCGCTTCAAGCGTACGTCCGTCGCCGGAAATCACGGCGCGGACGGAGTTTGGATGCGCGCCGGCGGCATCTTCGGCGTAAAAGTGAAATTCCAAGCCGGCGCTCCGCGCGATCTTCAGCGCGTCCTTTATCTTCGGGTCGTCCGGCGTCATGCCCATCAGGCCGGCGATCAGCGCCTTGTCCGTGCCGTGGCCGGCCCCCGTGCCCGCGAAGCTGCCGCGCAGGTAGAGGTCGGCCCTCTTTATCTCGCCGCCCCAGCACATCCTGACGATGCGCCCTATATGGGCGGCCCCCGCCGTGTGGCTCGACGACGGCCCGATCATCACGGGCCCGATCACATCCCAAACAGGCATATCCATTCCTCCCGCCGCTTTATCTGCCGCGCAGATAATCTTATAATATCGGATGTGAAATGACAAATGCACTTGACAGCTGACGTGCAGGCACGCAGAGTTTATTTTACGCTTTTCAAAATCGTTCCATTTATATATAAATATTGATTTAATGTAGTATAAAATGTTAACTTAGCCTGCTAAGTCGACATAGAAAGGGAAAAATGTTAAGAAAGCTATTGAAAATAAAGCGGGAATGCCCGACAGTCAGTCATAACTCGGAAGCCGTCATTGCTGATTAAGCGGCTGTCTATGTATGCCATGTAAATAGGCGGCCGTTTTTTTGCCGGAATCGATTCGGGGATGCCGCAGTGAGGTGTCGTGAACTTCGCAAAAATTTTCCCCTGGCGCGTTCGACTGCCACGACGCCGGCATAGTGCTTTTTTTATAAGCGACTGTTATAATTAATCGGTGGGAGCGTGTGGAAAGCGTCGGGATTGTTATTTTGCCGCGGTGACGGAGCATGAAAAATACAGATAGATTTATTTGGCTGAAAAATTTAATAATATTCTTCGTAAGATATTTAAATATCGTCCTCGTAACGCTCTCTGCGGGGTTCGTCTGGAACAACTATTACAACGACTACCTGGGCAAGCCGTTCAGCGCAAGGGGCAACGAGGACTGGCTCCTTTTGTTGCTTTACGCCGTCTTTTTCCATATCTTCTCAAAGATATATAGCGGCTATCGGATAGGCAGCCAGCGTCTCACCGACATCGTATATTCGAATTGGCTCGCGGTCTGCATCACCAACATGCTTATATTCGTGATCCTGATACTCGTCACCGACGCCAACAGGGGCATATCTCTGATATTCTATCTCACGTTCGCCGAGGTGCTCATCATCCTTCTGTGGGCATACTCCGCGAACAAGCTCTATTTCAGGCTCTTCGCGCCGCGCAGGGTCATCTGCTTCTACGGCGGACGCTTCCCCGAGCACGTGCTGCGGAAAATCAGGGAGAGGCCGGAAAAGTTCGAGCTCGTCGATATGTGCGCGTTCGACGGCAGAAAGAATATCGAAAGTATGCTGGAGGGCGTCGACGGCGTGGTGCTCTACAACCTTTCGGAAGAAAAATCCGCGAAGATAATGGCGCTGTGCCTCGGCAAAAAGCTGAGATATTATCTTGTGCCCACCGTGGGGGACATCCTGCTCAAAACCTCCGACTCGATGTTCCTCTTCGACACGCCCCTCTACGTTGCGAAGAATGAGGGGCTGCGCCCGGAGCAGAGAATCGTCAAGCGCTGCGGCGATATATTTTTCTCCTTGCTGGCCATAGCCGTACTTCTGCCGTTCATGCTCGTCATCGCGCTTTTGATAAAGCTCGGCGACGGAGGCCCGGTGCTCTATAGGCAGAAGCGTTGCACGGAAAACGACAGAGTATTCACGATGTATAAGTTCCGCAGCATGATAGTCTCGGCCGAGGAGGAAGTCGGACCGCGGCTCTCCTCGGAGAACGATCCGCGCGTGACGATAGTCGGCGCGTTCCTGCGGCGCTTCCGCCTCGACGAGCTGCCGCAGCTTTTCAACATCCTCAGGGGCGATATGTCTTTCGTCGGGCCGAGGCCGGAGCGCCCCGAGCTCGCCGCGGATTACGTGAAGAAAGTTCCGGAGTTCGCGCTGCGCACCGCCGTGAAGAGCGGCCTCACCGGCTACGCGCAGGTCATGGGGCGCTACGATTCTTCGCCGGAAGATAAATTGAAGCTGGACCTCGTCTATATACAGACCTATTCAGTGCTCTCCGATATAAAAATAATCCTTATGACGATAAAGATAGTGCTCTTCAACTTGAACGAAAAAAAGCGCAAACCCCCACGCGCCGGCCGCTCTGAAGGATAGCTTTTCCCGCGTTTTTACCGTGGGAATACCGGTTGCGATTATCAATTCTTATGTTATCATAAGTTGTTCGTGTACTACAGCCGCGCGATATTCATGCGGCCGTAGTAAATTTATGTGGGCTCGTAAGGTCGTTGTTGTGGAAGAGAATGTTTAGGGGGATTTTTCGTAATGATGCAGCATTCAAGGTTATATAACACGTCTTCGGATTACGTTTATTTCGATCTCCGCGATAAGATCGCAAGTAGAGAGCTGAAGCCGAAGCAGAGGCTCCTCGAGGTCAAGATAGCGACGGAGATGGGGGTGAGCCGCACGCCGGTGCGCGAGGCTCTGCGCAGGCTCGCCAGCGAAGGGCTGGTGAAGATCGTGCCGAACAGCGGAGCGAGGGTGGCTTCCCCGACGCCGAACGAAATGGAGAACGCCTACAGCGTGCGCGAATATCTTGAAAACCTGAGCGTCGAGCTCGCCTGCCGCAACGGGCTCGACAGCCGCGCGATAGAAAGCCTCGAGAGCGTCCTGGCCGCTGAAGAGAGCGCTTCCGAGAAGGAAGACATAGACGCCTTCCTCGAAGCGAACAACGCCTTCCACAGGCTCATCGCGGAATCGGGAAAGAATCAGGTGCTCTGCGAGCATATCGACAGCATCATGACGCGCACTAACGTCTTTATCTTTTTTTGCGACGACTTCGACGAAGAGAAAAAAGCTTCCGTCGCGGAGCACCGCGCTATTTTGCGCGCAATAGCGAAGCGCGACAGGGAGGGCGCCCAGAGGGAGATGCGGGAGCACCTGACGCATTCGCATCGCGCCCTTGCGGCCGCGGAGGGCAAGGTCAACTGAAACGGAGGAGTAATCTATGGCAGAGATCGCAAAAATACCGTCGTTCGACCTTACGAGGAATTACGTCCGCGTAAAAGAGGAGGTAAACGTCGCCGTCCGGAGGGTGCTCGACACCCAGCACTTCATACTGGGCCCCGAGGTCGAGGCGCTGGAGAGAGAGCTCGCCTCTTATCTTGAAGTCAAAAACACGATAGGCTGCGCCTCCGGCACAGATTCCCTTATCCTCGCGATGATGACGCTGAACCTTGAGCCGGGCGACGAAGTCATCACGACTCCGTTCACCTTCTTCGCGACGGCGAGCTGCATCACGAGAAACGGCGGGACCCCGGTCTTCGCCGACGTAGATCCCTTCACTTACAACATAAAGAGCGAAGAGGTGCTGTCGAAGCTCACGCCGCGTACGAGGGCGGTGCTGCCGGTGCATCTCTTCGGGCAGATGTGCCCGCTCGAAGAGATAAAGGACGAGCTGAAATCGCGAGGGGTCGTCCTCATCGAAGACTGCGCGCAGTCTATCGGAGCACACAGGATGATAGAGGGGCGCGTCGCGCGTAGCGGCTCGGTCGGGGATATGGGCTGCTTCTCTTTCTTCCCGACGAAAAATCTCGGCTGCTACGGAGACGGCGGGCTCGTCTCGGTCGCTTGCGACGAAGATCTCGCATCACGCATCAAGCGCCTGCGCGTCCACGGCGCCGGCGACACCTATTTCCACGAAGAGGTCGGCATCAACAGCCGCCTCGACGCGCTTCAGGCCGCGATACTGCGCGTCCGCCTGCGCCATCTCGAAGGCTGGAATGAAGAGCGCAGGATCGTCGCCGAGCGTTACGCGGAGCTCTTCGCAGAGAATGACCTTCTCGAATCCGTCACGCTTCCTGCGGAGGCGAAGGGCGGATTCCACGTCTTCCATCAGTACGTCGTCCGCGCTAAGCGCCGCGACGAGTTGCAGAAGTTCCTGGCCGCGCGCGGCGTCACGACGCGCGTCTATTATCCGCTGCCGCTGCATTTGCAGCACTGCTTCTCATACCTCGGCTATAAAAAAGGAGATTTCCCCGTCGCGGAGATGCTCGCCGACGAGGTCCTCGCGCTGCCGATGTTCCCTGAGCTTCTTCCGGAGGAGCAGCAGTGCGTCGTCTCCGAGATAGCGGATTTCTATCGCGGTGCATAAATTTTGACTAAATTAGACTATAATAGTATTGTCTAATAAAATAGGAGGTGTCGCGGATGTACTATCCGTTTTTTGATTCTACGATGATATTGCTTATACCTGCGCTGATTTTCTCCATGTGGGCGCAGTTCAAGGTCAAGAGCACCTTTGCGAAGTACAGCGAGGTCGGCGCGGAAAGCGGCGTCACGGCGCAGCGCGTCGGCCGCCTGCTGCTGGATATGCGCGGCCTTTCCGGCGTTCCGATCGAGCATATATCGGGGCAGCTTACGGATCACTACGACCCGCGCGCGAAGGTCCTGCGCCTCTCCGACAGCGTAGAGACGAGCCGCAGCATAGCGGCGATCGGTGTAGCGGCCCACGAGGTGGGGCACGCGATACAGGACCAGGAGGGCTACTCCTTCCTGCGCCTGCGCAACTCGATAGTTCCTGGCGTGCAGTTCTGCTCTACGCTGTCGATGCCGCTCTTCCTGATAGGGCTGCTGTTGGGCTCGCTGAATCTGCTGAATGCGGGGATACTTCTTTTCTGCGGCGTGCTCGTCTTCCACCTTGTAACCCTTCCGGTCGAATTCGACGCGAGCGCCCGCGCGCTCAAGCTGCTCTCTGAAACGCGCACTCTGACGCAGGAGGAGCTCTCCGGAGCGAAGTCGGTGCTCGACGCCGCGGCGCTCACCTATGTCGCGGCGCTGGTGATGACCGTTTTGCAGCTCGTGAGGCTTTTGGCTCTGCGCAATTCGCGCCGCAGCTGAGGCGCCGTCGCGCTCCGGCGTGTCTCCGCCGGATAGTGTAAAATAAAAGAGGCAGGCCGTTTTGCCTCTTTTTTCGTAAGGGGTTGATTCGATGAGGGGATTGGAAGCCGCTCTTTCGATATACGGCGAGGTGCAGAAGGGCGGATTCGCGTCCGAAGCGCTGCGCAAAATTTACAGCGATATAGCTCCCGGCGACCGCAAGCTCGTCGGCACGCTGGTCTACTGCACGCTGCGCCGCCAGACTCTGTGGAAGGCCGTGCTGCTCAAATACTGCAGGCGTCAGCCGCGTGCGTTGCCGCAGACGACTGCGAACGCGCTTATGATAGGCATCGCCGGGATCGCTGAGCTCAGGCACTTCGTGCTTCCCGTCCTCGTGAACGGCCTCGTGCAGGCGATAAAAAACAGCGGCGACGTCAGGGATATAGGGCTGGTGAACGCCGTGCTGCATACCGTCGCCGACGAATCTGCGGGCTTCCTCGAAAGCCTGAAGAGGAGCAGCGCGCTGCGCGACCAGGCCCTTTACTGGGGGGTCCCGGGATGGGCCGCGGCGCAGTGGTCGAAGGAGCTTTCGATAGCGGAGGCGAAAAAGCTCGTCCGCGCCGTCGGCATGAAGACGTATCTGTCGCTGCGCCTATCGCGCGGCGTGGAGAGGGAGGAGTATATAAAGCGCTATAACGCGTCGGGGCGCAGAGGATGGGCGTCCCCCTTCCTCGAATTCTCCGTCCGCACCGCGGCAAACCCGTATCCCGTAGACCTACCGGGCTTCGGCGAAGGGATGGTCATGCCGCAGAGCGAATCCTCGATGCTCGCCGCGGATCTGCTCGCGGGCTATGCGAAGGGCGGAAGGATTCTCGACATGTGCTGCGGGCGCGGCGTAAAGACCGGGCAGCTCGCCGACACGATGCCCGGCGCGCGCATCGAGGCGTGGGACCTCTCTGAGAAAAAGATAAACGCAGCGCGCTTTGAAGTAGTTAGAATGAAAGCGGAGAGCCGCGTCGAGTTCAAGAGCGGCGACGCGCTCGAACTCGTCCCGGACGAAGAGCCCGACGCGATACTGCTCGACGCTCCCTGCTCCGGAAGCGGGACCTGGGGACGTCATCCCGAAAGCAAATGGCGCATGTCGCCCGAACAGATACAGAAGAACGGCGATCTGCAAAGAAAGCTGCTCGAACGCGCCGCGTCTCTGCTGAAGCCCGGGGGCTTCCTGCTTTACAGTACTTGCAGCCTCTTCCGCGAAGAGAACGAAAAGGTCGTCGCGGACGTGATGGGGCGCCATCCGGAGCTGCTTGAGATGCCGCACCTGAGAAACGCCGCGTTCATGAACAAGGGCAAGCCGTACGGCACCGTCATTTTCCCGGCGCTGCCGTGGGTGGACGGTTTTTATACGGCGCTTCTCACGAAGAGAAAATAGGAGGCAGGCTAATGGGAAAGTTCCACCGTTGGGGAATGATATTTGCGTTTCTTGTGATTATCGGCTGCGCTTACATCGGCATAAGGATGGTCTTCGTGGAGGATAAGGACTCCGAGGTGCCGTCGGTTACGGGAATGCAGATCGTAGACGCGGTCGACGCGCTTCAGGAGAAGGGGCTGCTCGCCAAGGTCGATAAGGTGGACTCGGCGCTGCCGGCCGATACCGTCGTTTCGCAGAACCTGCAGGCGGGAGAAAAGGTTTCGCGCGGAAAGGTCGTCCTCCTGCGCGTCAGCAAGGGAGGCGCGATACTGCCTATACCCGACGTGCGCGGGATGAAGTTTGAAGATGGGGTCAAAAAGCTCAGCGAATCCGGCTTCAAGGTCGATAAGATAAAGCGCGTCACGGACAAGCTGAAGCCCTCCGGGACGATAATAGCCCAGAACCCGTCGTCGCCGCAGAAGGTAGCGGCGAGCTGCATGGTCAGCCTGCTCGTAAGCAGCGGAGTGAACGGGGAAAGCCCCTTCGTCGTGATACCGGAGCTTCGCGGGAACGACAGAAACACCGCCGTCGATATGATAGAACAGCTTGGGCTCCGCCTCGGACAGACGGCCGAGGCCCCGTCGTCGTCGGTGCCCGCCGGGAGCGTGCTCGCCTCGCGCCCGAAGAGCGGCACGAAGGTGCCGGCCGGCTCCGCGGTGAACCTGACCTTCGCGAGGACCCCGATCGCCTCCGAGCTCGCCGACGACGTTCCGCCTCAGCAGGACAATGATAAAGAACGCGCCGAAGCGGTGCGCCGCGTCGTGATAAAGGAGACGGAACCGACGACGATACCGTCGAAGCTCCCGGAGGTGAAGGAGCAGGAGACGAAGGTCGCGGGGGCGGAGAGAAGAGGCGAGACGAAGGAAGAAAAGAATGAGGAGCCCGTAAAGGAGACGGTGAAGGCCGAAGCTCCAAAGGAAGCGCCGCGGGCCCAGAAGCCGGCGCAGCCGCCCGCTTCTGCGGCGAAGCTCGCGAAGGTGCGCTATCAGGTCCCGCCGCTCACGAGGCCCCTTTCGCTTAAAATCGAGATGACCGACGAGATGGGGACGCGCGTGCTTAAGGACGGCACAGCGAAGAGCGGCGAATATATTTCGATGAACGTTCCTTACAGCGGAGAAGCGCGCATAACGATATTCCTGGGCGGTGACTTCGTATGGCAGGATCGCTACAATTGAAGAAGAGCGGCGGGATTTTGATCGCCCCGTCGCTCCTTTCGGCGGACATACTCAACATGGAGCGGCACATAGAGGCGCTCGAGGGCGAGGCCGACTGGCTGCACGTGGATATAATGGACGGGCATTTCGTGCCGAACCTTTCCTACGGGCCGGCGCTCGTCAAGGCGCTGCGCAGAAAATATCCCGGCGCGTTCCTCGACGTGCATATAATGGTCGAGCCGGCGGAGGATTTCCTCGATATGTTCATCTCGGCCGGAGCGTCGCTGATAGCGCTCCATATCGAAGCGGCGAAGCACATCTACCGCGCGCTGCAGAAGATCAAGGACGCCGGGCTCTACGCCGGCGTCGCGCTGGATCCGGGGACGTCGGAGGAGCTGCTCGCGCCCGTTATGCATATGACGGACCTCATCCTTGTGATGTCGGTCAACCCGGGCTATGGCGGGCAGTCCTTCATCGCCGAGACGCTGAATAAGACGCGCGCGCTGTCGGAGTTGCGCCGCGAACGCGGATTTAACTATCTTATCGAAATGGACGGCGGAGCCGGGCCAAAAAATATCGCGCAGATCGCCGAAGCCGGCTGCGACGTCGTCGTCGCCGGCAGCGCCGTTTTCGGACATCCGTCGCCGGCGTCTGTGATAAGGGAGATGCGCAGACTCGCCCGAAGGAGGTAATGTTCATGGCGGCTGAGGTCAAGACCTCGCAGAAGGAAGATCACGAAACGAATATAAAAGAAACGGCCAAAGAGCTCGGAGGCAAGCTTCGCGAACTGAGAGAAGCGCAGGGATTGACGTTTGAAGACGTCCGCGCCGCGATAAAGATACAGAAAAAATATATCGAAGCGATAGAAGAGGGAAATAGCGACATCATACCGAGGGGGCCTTTCTGCCGCAGCTTTATGAAGCAGTACTGCGAATACCTCAGAGCGGAAGACCTGTGGGCGCGCTACGGACCCCTCCTTAAAAATATAAACAGCGCCGCGAACGCGCGCCCCGGCGATAGGAGCGTGCGGGCCGGCATCGCAGCCAAGGAGCCCTACAGGCGTCCTTCCGCGCTCAAGATATGCATCCCGATAGCGATGGCGCTTTCGATAGTCGCCGCCGCGTGGATAACGTGGCAGTACCGCGGCGAGATAACCAACGAGGCCACTACGCCGCTGCAAGGCGGGACGGCGGCAGTCACGGAGGAAAGCTCGCAGGACGCCGCCGCGCCGGCAGCGCTTTCGCAGGATGCGGCGCCGGCCTCCGCCGAGCCGTCGATAGACCTCGGCTGGATGGACGGCAAGGCGCAGCCTCGGCCCGCGCAAGCCCCGGCGCCGGCCGGCGCAGAGGCGAAGGCGAGCGTGCCCGTGAACGCGGCGCCGACGCTCGTAGTGAAGGCCAAGGGCGTCGTATGGGTAAAATTTTCCATCGGCGGCAGGGTGCTCTTCGAGGGGTTGATGAAGCGGGGGGAGAGCCGCGCCTTCTCTCCCGCGGGAGACGAGCCGCTGCGCGTGAGGTACGGCAACCCGGCCAAGACCGCGATATCCTGGGCCGGCGGAGAAGAAACCCCGGCCGGGCCGGACGCCAGGCCCTTCACGAGATATTACCGCTCGGACGGCGGCGTATCGGACGAGAGATAATTCGGCGCAAGGCGCGCCTGGATGATTCTGTTATAATAACGAGACTAAAACGCATGGAGGTTTAACGATGAAAAAATTCACGGCGGCTCTGCTTATCATTCTGTGCTTTGCGTCGGCGTCGTTCGCGGCCTTCAGCAAAAGGGGATACGTGCCGGACGGCGATCCGATCCGCTACGCGGGGCTCAAGGTCACGTCGGAGGGCGTGAGCGTCACTCTGCTGAACAAGGGGGAGAGGCCGGTCGTCTTCAACGCCGCCATCGTCTTCATCGGCGAGAAGCGCAGGGAGGTCGGCGACGTCTACATCGAGAAGACGACGATCGAGCCCGGCGGCGAGGCGGTCTTTCGCAATCTCTTCCTGAAGGGCGACTACAAGGAGTGCCGGAAAGCCGAATCTCTGCGCTGGACGATATATTCGCTTGAGACCATGTAGCGGCGCGGAAAGAAAAAATTTGCGGCGCGGCCGGACGGGGCGGAACCGTTCGGCCGCGCTTTTCTTATCGCCGCCTGCTTCCACGCTCCGCCGGCGTAAATGATTCCCCCCCTGTGAGGACCGTCAAAAAATTTGACAAAAGGAAACTTTTGGTGTAGCCTCTGCATCTAACCAAAAATCGGCAGCCGATAAAGCCGCGCACGCGGCCATACACTGCATAGGCCGCCGTGCAAGGAGGGTTAGAGGGATGAAGACCCTTGCAGTGATTCCAGCAAGATATTCCAGCACAAGGCTGCCCGGCAAGCCGCTTGTAGAAATTGCCGGCGTTCCTCTCGTTCTGCGCGTCCTGAACAACGTCCGCTCCTGTCCCTCTGTCGACCGCGTCATAGTCGCGACCGACGACGAACGAATCGCGGAGGTCGTCGCGCGCGGCGGCGGCGAGGCGCTGATGACGCCGTCCGAGCTTCCGAGCGGCGGCGACCGCGTCGCCTATGCCGCTAAGAGGATCGAAGCGGATTACGTTTTGAACGTCCAGGTGGACGATCCGCTCGTCGGCGCGGATATGATAGACTCCCTCGTGGCGGCGCTCGACGCGGACCGCTCGGTAATGCTCGCCCTCCTGGTGAAGAGGATCGAAAATTCCGAAGAGGTCGCCGCGCCGAACGTGGTCAAGGCCGTTTTCGACGGCGGCGGGCGCGCGATGTATTTCAGCCGCTCGCCTATACCTTATCCGCGGAACGAGGGCGGCGTATGGTACAAGCATATCGGCCCCTACGGCTGGCGGCGCGATTTCCTCTTGGAATTCGCCGCTATGGAACAGACGCCGCTCGAAAAGGCGGAGAGCCTCGAAATGCTCCGCGTCATAGAGCGCGGGCGCTCGATAAAGTGCGTCGAGGCCGCGCGCGATACCATCGAGATAGACACGCCCGAGGATCTGACGAGAATCGAAAAATATTTTCGCCGCGGATTTTGATTCGCGGCCGTCCGAGCTGCGGACGCGCCGCTCTGCGGCGGCTTTAAAGAAATGGGGAAATTTTTATGATCAGGATAGCCGAAGATATAAAAAGTTTTACAGAAATGCAGCCCTTCTGGCGCGTCGAGCTGCCGACGGAGGTGGTTTTTTCCGGCGACGGAGTGCGTGAGCTCCTTGCGAAGCTTAGGGAGCGCGGGAGGCGCGCCTTCTTCGTCGTCGACTCCGCGCTGAAGGAGCAGCCGCGTTTCGCGCCGCTCTTCGCGCAGAAAAACCTTTTCGAGTTCGACGCGACCTCCTCCGAGCCGCGCACCTCCGACGTCGATTCTCTGCGCGCGGAGATTCGGGAGCTGGCGGAGCAGCCGGACACGCTCGTCGGAGTGGGGGGCGGCGCGGCGATGGACCTCGCGAAGGCGACGGCCGTTTGTCTCGCAAACCCACGTCCGGCGCAGTGCTATCAGGGCTTCGACATGGAGATGAACAAGGGCGCGGACGTCTGGACGATGCCGGCGCTCATCGGCACCGGCGCGGAGGTCACGCCTATCGCCGTGCTGCGCGGGCCGGAGAGGAAGCTCGGCATAAACAACCGCTACGTGCAGGCGGAGCTCGCGGTGATCGACCCGGAGCTGTCGAGGGACGCGCCGCATTTCAACAGGTTTTTCACGATGCTCGACAGCTATTTCCACCACTGCGAGATATTGGCGAGCAAGACGAGCGCGGCGGACGCCAAGGCCGATTCGCAGGAGGGCGTAGAGCTCGCGCGCCACGTCCTTTCGCACGACCTGAGCCGCTACAGCGCGGAGCTCGCGATTAAGTCCGCGGCGGCCTCCCTGCTCGGCGGGAGCAGCTCCGTCACGGGACGAGTCGGCGCGGCTCACGCTATCTCCTACGGCCTCAGCAACTGCGCGCCGCGTCTGCCGCACAGCGTCGCGGTGACGATCTCGATGTGCGCGCTCGAAGACGTTTACCCTGCGGGCTGCGCGGAGACGAAGGGCTTTCTCGCCGCGAACGGCTTTCCCGTGCCGCGCGCGTCGAACTACGGCGTCACGCGCTTGGATATAGAGAAGATGACGCGCAGCGTGCTCGGCATGGGAAAGCTGTGGCGCAGCTGCTTTGGAGAAAATTGGCGCGCTGCGGCCGCGCGCGGCTGGATAGAAGATGTTTACAAAAGAATAGTCAAGGGGTGACGCAGAATGGCAGGCACGGAAATTTTTGACGACGACGAGATAAGGGCGGCGGCCGACGTA
Source organism: Synergistes jonesii (assembly GCF_000712295.1). Classification (NCBI taxonomy): domain Bacteria; kingdom Thermotogati; phylum Synergistota; class Synergistia; order Synergistales; family Synergistaceae; genus Synergistes; species Synergistes jonesii. Next base: position 168,276 of record NZ_JMKI01000031.1, read on the forward strand.
ATAAGACGCAGGATGATACACCGCTACGGCTCGCACGAGCAGCGCGGGGGAGTCTACCGCGCCGAGGAGTTCGAGGCCGCGGCGAAGAAGATAACGGGCTCGCGCTACGCGCTCGCGCTGTCGAGCGGCACGGCGGCGCTGATCACGGCGCTGAAGGGGGTCGGAGTGAAGCCGGGCGACGAGGTGATCACCTCCCCCTTCACCTTTATCGCGACTGTCGAAGCGATAGTCGCCTGCGACGCAGTGCCGCTATTCGGAGAGATAGACGAGACGCTTTCGCTCTCGGCCGCGTCGGCGGAAAAGCTGATCACGCCGCGCACGAGGGCGCTGATGCCGGTGCACATGTTCGGCGCGGCGGCGGATATGGATTCCTTCACGGCGCTCGGCAGAAAATACAAGCTCCCCGTCGTCGAGGACGCCTGCGAGGTCGTCGGGGGCACTTATAAGGGGCGCGCGCTCGGCGGGATAGGCGACTGCGGCGCCTGGAGCTTCGATCCGAACAAGACCCTCACCGTCGGCGAGGGGGGTATGCTCTTCACGGACGACCGCGACGTCTGGTTCGCGATGGACTGCTATCACGACCACGGGCACATACACAGCAAGGAACATGACCGCGGCGCTGAAGGGAAGTTCGGCTTCGGCGTGAACTTCCGCATAAGCGAGCTGCAGGGCGCGCTCGGCGTCGTCGCCTTATCGAAGCTGCCGGCGGCGCTGGCCTCGCTGCGCGCCGAGAAAAAGAAGATAATGGACGCGGGAAGGGCGGCGGGGCTCGCGCCGCGCCCGTCGCACGACGAAGCGGGAGACAGCGCGACTCACGCGATATTCATGCTGCCGACCGCCTCCGCCGCGAAAAAATTCCAGGCCGCCGCGAAAGAGGCCGGCGCCGGCTGCGCGATAATCGGAGAGAACACATGGCACTACGCGAAGCACTGGGAAGCGCTCGCCGCTATCGGCGAAAAAGAATATTTCGGGAACAAAACCCCCTCCTACGCGCCGGAGAGCTTCGCCCAGGCCGACGAAAAGCTCTCGCGCGCGACGGCCTTCACGCTGAACGTCAAAATGGGCGAAGAGGAGATAAATAAAATCGTCAGGGCCGTGGAGGCGGGAGCGAAAGCGGCGCTGTAGCGCGCCGTAGGCCGGCGGAGATTCAAAAGCGGCGGCGAAGTTTGCGCGCTTTTCGCGCCAAAGCCGCCCGGCTGGTATAAAATGTAATTGAAGGATATCTAATATAGAACGAGGTGCCGGCAATGAAAAAAGAACTTTTCGCAAAGCTCGAATCCCTTGAGTCCGAGATGACGAAGACCCTGGCGGAAATGATAGCGTTCCCCGCGATAAACCCGATCGACGGGGGAAGCGGGGAATTCCGCAAGGCGCAGTATATTTTGAAAAAAATCAAAGAGCTCGGCTTCGGAGAGGCCGAGGTATACGCGCCGGCCGACCCGGCCGCGGAGGGAGGGGAGCGCCCGAACGTCGTGCTGCGCTTTCCCGGAAGGACGAAGCGCCGCCTCTGGATAGCGGCCCATATGGACGTCGTGCCGGCGGGAGAGCTCTCGCTGTGGGAAACCGACCCTTTCAGCGCCGTCGTGAAGGACGGGCGCATTTATGGCCGCGGCGTCAACGACAACGGGCAGGAAATAGTCTCGTCGCTCTACGCGCTTTACGCGCTGAAGGAGCTGGGCCTGACGCCGGAGTTCGAGGTCTGTCTCGCCTTCGTCGCGAACGAAGAGGTCGGCAGCGATTACGGAATCAAATATCTGATCAAGGAGGGCCTTTTCGATAAGGAGGACCTCGTCGTCGTGCCGGACATGGGTACGAAGGAGGGCGATTTCATCGAGGTCGCCGAAAAGAGCATCTGCTGGATAGAATTCACCGCCGAAGGAAAGCAGACGCACGCGAGCACCCCGGAACAGGGAATCAACGCCTGCCGCGCGGCGAACGCCTTTTCTGTGTCGCTCGACGAAGCGCTGCACGCGGCCTTCCCCGAGGAGGACGAGCGCTTCGATCCTCCCCGCTCGACATTCGAGCCGACGCGCCGCTGCGCCAACGTCGACAACGTGAATACGGTGCCAGGCGTCGAACGCTTCTGCTTCGACTGCCGCGTGCTGCCCTCCGTCCCCCTCGCCGAGGTGAAGAAGGTCGTAGAAGCCGAGGTCAAGAAAGCGCAGGAAAAATACCGCGTGAAGATCGGCTATACCTTCCCGCAGTACACGGAGGCCGCGGAGCCGACGGAAGCCGGCGCGCCCGTCGTGAAGGTCCTTAGCTCCGCGATAGCCGGCGTGTTCCCCGGCTTGAATGTGCGGGTCGGCGGCGTCGGAGGCGGGACCTGCGCCGCCTATTACAGGGAGGCGGGCATACCGGCGGCGGTGTGGGGGCAGCAGAGCGGCTGCCCGCATATGCCGAACGAATACACGGAGATCGCCTATATGCTCAACGAGGCGAAGGTGTTCGCGCTGACGATGCTCGGAGAATAAAATCCGCGGCGCCTTTCGCTGTCGAAATTGGGCCGCTTTTACGGCTCAATTTTTTTGCAATAAATTTTTTTTGCAATAAAATGTATAAGAGAAGCCGCGTTTACGCGGCGGAACTTTCGAACGCGCGCAGCGAGATTGAAAAATTTTTATTGTACCGGCGCTTTGCGGGAGGGAAAGCCATGAGAGTATCAGAAAAATATCTCGAATATGAAACGGCCGCGAAGGAAAAAATAACGATACCGGTGATTGAAATGGCGGGCGCGGAGGACGGCCCCCGCGTCGCGATCACCGCGGGGGCGCTCGGCTGCGAATATTCCGCGATAGCCGCGGCCATCGGGCTGAAGAGGTTCCTCAGGAACAAGAGGCTGCTGGGGACGCTGACGATAGCGGCGGCGGCCGACGTGGCCGCTTTCGAGGCGCGCCGCTCGTTCGCCGCGCGGCTCGGCGAAAAAAATACCCGCGGAGATTATTCCGAAGCCCTCGCGTATCATCTGCTGAACGACGTCGTCGCGAAGGCGGATTATCATATCGCCCTCGGCGGATGCGACGCGACGGCGGAGCTGGAGCCCTTCGCGATTTATTGCAGCTGCTCGGGGGAAAAAATAACGGAGGGTTCTCGGCTGCTCGCCGAAGCCTTCGCTCCGCCGAACGTCGTTGAAGTGACGCGCGGCTCGCCCTTCGTCCTCGGCGGCGAGTGCGAGGCGGCCGCGGAGGCGGGGGTGCCGTCGGCGCTTTTCGCTGCGGGAGGCGCGTCGTCTGATGCGGGAACGTATTTCAGGGGAATCGTCGGCGCTTTGAAATTCGCCGGAGCGCTCGGCGGAGAGGCGCTTTCGCCCCTGCCGCCGCGCCGCTTCAAAGCTTTGATCGCGCTGCGCGCCTCGAAAAAAGGGTTTTACCGCGGCGAGGCCTCCGTCGGCGACGAGCTGTTGAAGGGCGACGGCGTCGGCGTGCTGACCGATTATTTCGGCAACGCGGTCGAAGAGGTCGTGACGCCGGCGGCCGGTCGGCTGCTCATAGCCGCGGCCTCCCCGGCGATGCCGGAAGGCGGCTTCGCCGCGGCGGTCGCGCTGAGGTAGAATCGATCAGCGGAGCCGCACGCAAAAAAGCGCGGCTCTTCTCTTGGTTCATGGGGAGATCAGTTCTTCGGCGCGCGTTTGGGGTTTTTAGGAAACCACCCCTTCTCGACGCGTTTGGCCTGCTGCTTCAGTTCGTGTATGCTCCACAGCAGCGTGAAACCCACGACTCCCAGGACGGCGGAGAGCAGGAGATGCTCCGCGAACAAAGACGCGGCGCAAAAGGCGAGCCCTCCTGCCAGGAAAAGCGGCCATATCCTTTCGGAAAAGTAATATTCGCATTTGATGACAACTGGATGAAAGAGGCCGATGACGACGAAAGAGGTCGGCCCGATGAGGATGCCGAAGCAGTTGGGCACAATAGATCTCCTTTCTCTCTACCAAGAGCTCCCGGAGGAGCCGCCGAAAATCATGAACAGCAGTGCGGAAAAACCGCCCGCGGCCCCGAGCGTCAGGGCCGGATGCAACAGGCTCAGCCAACGTTTCGAGACAAGCCCTGCGAGCGCTTTGTATCCCTGGTGCGCCAGCAGAACCCAGAACGACATCATCGCAAGGTTCTCGGCCAGCACGAAGGGCGCCGCCTTATCGTAATCCAAAAAGGCGAACTGTGTGGTGAGGAAGAGATAGGACGGTATATCCATCGTGAGGAATAGGTAAAGCCCATAACCGGCCGCCAGAACGGCGAGGATGTTCAAGCTCGCGCCCCTCCGGCCGGCCGGCAGGCGTCCGACCGCCATTCCCCAATGCAGCCCCAGATGAACGCTCATCAGGATGAAGCTCCAGTAGGCCCCCGCAAGATGCGCCGATCTGGCCCAGTATATCCCCGGCCAAACGTCCGCAGAAAAGAGGATATGTCGGGACATCGCCATTCCGCTCGCGGCCGTGATGAGGAAGGCTCCCAGCAGCAGCATGTTCACCGCAGTCCATATGGTTCTGAGAAGCCCGTAACGTCCTTTGAACAGGGCACGGTACCATTGGCGATTGAGCCATTGGTGCAGCAGAAACAGGGCGAACATCGCCATCCCCAGCCGCTCGTGCGCTTCTTCTCCCGTCACCTGAAACGCCATCAGAAGCAGCAGCAGAAGCGTCATCAGCAGATCCACGATTCTCTTCGTCAGCAGCGTAGTTCACCTCCTATGAATAATGTTCCGGACGTCCGATCAAAGCAGAATTTCTAAATACTCAGCCGTATTCTATGGCCTTTAGCCGACTCCAAGTCAAGATAAAATGACAGATAAAAACAGGCTCCAATTCGAATTAGGAATCTGTTAGCGACACCGGCGACCAGAGCTGCCGCGCTGAAGTAAAAGGGGCGCTTGATATGCGCCTCAACGGTCCGTTCATATTTTTATCTGGCGTTGATGGGGACAACGTTCGCGATACTTTCTATCACGCGGCTGCCGTCCTTTCTCGTCATCTCCATATCAGTCACCGCGACGCAGTTTATCGTCCTCCTGCCCTCCGCTCCGCCCGAGCCGGAAGGGCCGAGGGCGTAGACGGAGTGGATGGCGTACGGCCTGCCTTTGACAGTGCCGAGCAGCAACATTACGTGCCCCGGCATCTGCAATATCGTTCCGGCCGGCGCCGACGCTAACAGCTTTTCCTTCTCCGCGGCGCTCATCTTCGACACGTCGATATGGGCGGGAACCCTCGCCTGAGCCGACGAGTTGCGCGGCAGCTCCACGCCGAAGGTGAGGTAGAGGTCGCGGACGAAGGCGCTGCAGTCGCGCGAAGAGAAGCTCCCGCCCCAGCCGTAGCGCTCGCCGAGCGTCTTGAAGGCCTGCCTTATCACGTTCACCTGGGTGCACGGCGGGAAGCCGCGCGAAAGGCCGGCGGAGAGCGGCAGCCGCTCCGTCGTAATCTTCAGAGAGCCGTCTTCGCTGCGCTGCGGCACGAGGAAGCAGCGGCTGAAGAGCGACGATACGCCGTCCTCCTCGTCGGTGTTGGCGGCCGGCAGCCTCGTCCCCATAAGAAATTCGCGGCGCCCCTTCTCGGGCTCCGAGCTCCTTATGTCGGAAAAGGCGCGACTCGCCGTTACAACGTAAAAGCCGCCGGAGAATATTTCGCGCAACGTCCTCTTGTCGGTCAACGCTACGTCATCTTTGCTTATCCAGCCCGAGCAGCTGGGCGTTTCAACGAAATAATATTTCCCATCCTTAGATTCGTGAAGCGCGGCGAGCGGCTCCCATATCTTGACCGTGCTCTCTGCGTTCATGTCGAAGAGGAGGTCGCCGGCGCTGCCGTAAAGGGGCCCCCCACAGGGATAGGCCTTTATCTCAGCGTTCCGCGCCGCTGTCGCGAAGCGGACGATAGTCGTTTCCTCGACGCTTTCGGCGTCGGCGTTCTTTTCGACGCGCCGCCAGAAGTCTTCTCCTGCCGGCTCGGAGCCGATGAAACGCGGCGAGTCCGGGCGCTTTGAGAAAGGCGCCATCTTCTTCAGCACGGCTTCGCGCGGCAGCATCTCGGCGTACTCCAGTATATCCGTACAATATGTGCCAGGCGTTTTTCTGATTTCCGCGCTAAGCCGCGCCGTCCCGTCCGCGTCGAGAAGCACGGCGCCCGCGTTCTTCGCGCGCTTTATCCAGTATTCGGCGTTCAGCATCTCTTCCGTCGTGCCGCAGAAATTTTTCGCGCCTTCGGCAAAGCAGCGCGGCGCCTGAAGCGTAGCGGCGAGCAGCAGCGCCGCGATAAATTTTTTCATTTAGCAAGCCCCCGCAGCGCGCGGCGCGTGCCGGCCGCGCAAATATATCTGATAGAATATCATAAAAGCTTATAATGGAGTAGAATAACGGCTGTGCGGGCGTGGCGCCCGCTAAAGAGCGTGAAAGGGGCTGGACGCCGTGCGGAACAACGACAACTATTGGTGGTATATAACGATAAAGGCCGACTCGTCGCAGGAGGACAACCTCTTCTCGATAGCGGACATTTCCGGAAGCATCGGCACCGAGATGCAGGAGCTGCCGGACGGCGCTTTGCGCCTTCGCGTCTACTACAGGAGCAGCGAGGAGATAGGCGCCTGGCGCGAGAGGCTGCTTGCCGTGATGAAGGTTTTCCCAGGCGTGGAAGTCGAGGACTGGGGAAAGATAGAGAATCAGCCTTGGAACGTCGCGGTCGAAGAGGCTTTCCCGCCTCTGCCGGTCGGCGGGCGCCTCGTCGTGCTCGCTCCGTGGCACAAGGGCTCCGAGCCGGCAGGCCGCGTCGCTCTTTACGTCAATCCGGGGAGCGCGTTCGGCACCGGCTATCACGAGAGCACTCAGATCGCCCTCGAACTGCTCGAAAAATATATCAGAGAGGGCTGCGTCACGGCCGACATAGGCACGGGCTCCGGCATCCTGACGATCGGCGCGTTGAAGATGGGCGCTAAGTTCGCCTACGCGCGCGATATAGACCCGACGGTCATCGAAGAGGCGCGCAAAAATTTCGAGCTGAATGAGCTCGACCCGCAGCAGATCGACCTCAAGACTGGCGATCTGCTGAAGGATTTCGGCCACAGAGCCGACATCCTGACGGCCAACATACTGCTCGACCCGCTGACTACGATGTTGGCGGACGTTCCCGCGGCTATCGGCGGAGAAGGAGTCGCGATATTCTCGGGGATGCTGGAAAGGGAAAAGCCCGTATTTCTCTCCGCGCTCGCGGAGGCGGGCATGAGACCCATCGAAGAGCTCGCAAAAGGAGGGTGGTGGGGTGTCGCTGCCAAGGCTCAGGCTTGAGGGGTGCCTCTTCGACGGCGAAGTCTGGCACGTCGGAGCGGAGGAAGCCCACCATCTGATTCGTGTGCGCAGATGCTACACCGGCTCGCTCGTCGAAGGGCTGCTGCGCGGCGAAAAGATAGAGCTGCGCCTCGAATGCGGCGGCGGCGAAGTGACGGCGCGCGAGCTGTCGAGGTGCGGTGAGGAAAAAATAATCCCGCGCGTCGAGCTGCTGCTGGGGCTTCTGAAAAACGACCAGCTCGACGACGCGCTGCGCTTCTGCGCCGAGACCTGCGCCGCCGAGATACATCTGCTCGTGTGCGAGAGGAGCGTTCCGCGCTACGAAGGTGCGCGGCTCGCCGAGAAGATGACGCGCTGGCGCAGGATACTCGACGAGGCTACGAAGCAGGCGGGCGCTGCGGCGCCGCCTCTTCTGCGCGAGCCTCGCGATTTTGAAAAATTCGATTTCGGCGCTCTGCCGAAGCAGCGCCTCGCCGCGATGCTTTCGCCGGATTCTAAGCCTCTGCGCCTTATAGAGATAGAAGAAAGCACCGTGCTTGCGATAGGCCCCGAAGGGGACTGGTCGCCGCGGGAGGGCGCGGAACTGATAGGAAACGGCTTCGTGCCGGTGACGCTCGGAAAAAGGATAATGCGCGCCAGCACCGCCGTCGCCGCCGGTTGCGCGGCGATGCAGATGCTTCATGGACAGAGGAGACGATGACGTTATCGCGCCGCAGTAATTGCCGTCTTACTTTCTATCCGCTATCTGTTTTATTCGGCGGCTGAAATGTTTATCAGCGCAAGCAGAAGAACCGACATATTACTCCGAATGGTTTTTCAACAGACTGAAAGCCGGCTTCGCTTTGGTGCGGAATCCAATGAACGCGAAGCAGATCAGCGAAATCAGCTTGACGCCCGACGTCGTCGACGGGTTTGTGTTTTGGACGAAAAACCCCGTGCCTATGTTGGACAAGCTTAAGCAGCTGGGAAACTACGGCTATCAAGATAGCTACTACTTTCAATTCACAGTGAATTCTTACGGCAAAGAAATCGAAAGAGGCGTGCCGTCAAAGAAAAACCGCGTAATTCCGGCATTCGCAGCCCTTTCTGATATGATAGGTCCGGAGAGGGTGATTTGGCGCTATGACCCGATTTTTGTAAACAAGACCTACAACGTCGAATACCATGTTAAATATTTTGAGGAACTTGCAAAGCGTTTATCGAAATATACTAAAAAGTGCACCTTCAGCTTTTTGGATTTTTACAGAAATACCGAGAGAAATATCTCGGGACTTGATATCGAGCCGTTCACGCCGGAGATTCAAGAAAATATCGCTGCAAGATTGGCCGAAATCGCGCGCCGATACAATTTGGCGATCGACGCCTGCGCTGAAGCCGTTGATTTAGAAAAATACGGCATTCAGCGCGCAAGATGCATCGACGACAGATTATTCGGCAAGCTGCTCAACCGCAGGCTGAACGTCAAAAAAGATGAAAACCGGCGCGCCTATTGCGGGTGCGCCGAGAGCGTCGATATAGGGGCCTACAACGGCTGTAAAAACGGATGCCTCTATTGTTACGCGAATTTTTCATCGAAGAGCGCGGCGAAAAATTTTTGCAGGCACGACCCCAATTCCCCGCTACTTTTCGGAGAGCTTGGAGAGGGCGAAATGCCTAAGAAGCGAAAGATGGAAAAACACTCCGCCGGACAGACGACGATCTTTTGAATGCGCCGCGCGGCGCCTCATTTATCTTTTATGTTTTTATCACACGGATTTGCTCAGTGCTGACGCCCTTCGCTTTTTTTACTGTGAGCGGCGTCAGCCGCGAACAGATCCGCGTGACGTTTTATCTTTATTGCAGCTTGAAGAACATCTTTCCGGGATTTAAAATGTTCTGCGGGTCGAAGGCTTTTTTTATCCCCCTCATTATCTCGAGCTCCGCGGGCGTTTTGTTTTCGGTCAACACCTTCTGCTTGACGTGGCCGACGCCGTGCTCTCCGCTGCCGACGCCGCCGAGCGATATCGCCTCGTTTATCAGCGCGCTGAAAAATTCCTCGGCGTAGGAGGCCCAGCGCTCCGGCGTCATACCCTCCGGCTTCAGAGGGATCGGGTGCAGGTTGCCGTCTCCGATGTGCGAGATGATGCCTATCTCGACGTTCCACTCGCCGCTTATCCTTTTGATGCGGCGCAGCATCTCGGGCACCGCCGAAAGGGGCACCATCAGGTCGCCGGAGGCGCAGGCGTAGGGGTCGCGCGCGCGCATCCCCTCGAGGCCGTTCTGCCTCACGTTCCACATCGCCGCGGAATCCGTGCGGCTCTCGGCGACGAAGACTTCGAAGGCGCCGCCCTCAAGGCAGATTTTACCGACGGTCTCGTAGCCCTCTTCGAGCTGCTCGTCCGTGTCGCCCTCTACCTGTATCAGAAGATAGCCCTCGCTGCGTTCCTGCTCGGGCAGCGCGCAGCCGAGATATTCGGTCGTGTATTTCACGAGGTTCCTGTCCATGAATTCGCAGGAGATTATGCGGCGTCCGGAGCCTATCACCTTCGCGACGCTCTCGACGAGCTTTTCGACGTCTGGGTAACAGGCTAAGAGGTTCACGACCTTGCCGGGCTTCGGTTCGAGGTTGACGATGAGCTTCGTGGCGATCGCAAGAGTTCCCTCGCTTCCTGCGAGCAGGTTCAAAAGGCTGTAGCCCCACGTGTCCTTGCGGAAGCGCCCGCCGAGATGCAAAATTTCGCCCGACGCGAGCACGACCTCCGCGCCGAGGACGTGGCGGCGCGTGCTGCCGTAGCGTATGACCTTGCCGCCGCCGGCGTTCGTCGCGAAGTTTCCGCCGATGAAGCTCGTCTCCGTGCTCATCGGATAGCCCGCGTACAAAAAACCTTCGGCCGCGGCGGCGCGGCAGAGGTCGTTCGTCACGACTCCCGGCTCGACGACTGCGACGCGGTTGATTTTATCTATCTCGAGGATTTTGTTCATTCGTTCGAGCGAGAGGACGACGCCGCCCGCGAGCGGCACGGCCCCGCCGTTCAGCCCGCTGCCCGCGCCGCGCGGCGTCACGGGTATGCGGTATTTGCTCGCGATCTTCATGACGGAGGAGACCTGCTCCGTGTTCCGCGGCCTGACGACGGCCTCGGGCATATGCCCCCATACGCGCCCCGCCTGGTCGTAAGCGTAGTTTTCCAGCGCGTCTGCGTCTATAATGGCGGCGGCGCGCCCGACCGCGGAGGCGAGCTCTTCGAAAATTTCTTTTGTCAGCGAGCCGTAGCCCATCACCGAAGGCCTTTGTATTTTTTCACGGCCTCGATGAGCCCGCCCAGCATCTCCATCGCGTCGCCCTGCACCGCCAGGTCCGCGACGCGGAAGATCGGCGCTTCGGGGTCCTGGTTCACCGCGACGATCGTCTCGGCCCCGCTCATTCCGGCGATGTGCTGCACGGCGCCGGAGATGCCGAACGCGAGGTAAAGGCGCGGCGTGACGGATTTGCCGGAGAGCCCGACCTGCGCGGAGTAGGGGGCCCAGCCGAGGTCGACCGCCATGCGCGACGCTCCGACGCTGCCGCCGAGCAGGCGAGCGAGCTCTTCGAGGCGCGCGAAGTTTTTCGCGTTCTTCATCCCCTTGCCGCCGGAGACGATGATCTCGGCTTCCTGCAGCGGCAGCCCGACGCTCTTTTCCGCTTCGAACTTTATGAATTTGACGAGGGATTCGAGCAGCTCTTTCTTCGGCGCAAATTCAATCGTTTCGCATTCGCGCGACGCGTCGGGCGAAAGGGGGCGCTTCGACTTCGGGCGCACCGTGCACATCTGCGGGTCGCGCCCCTTAGTCTTGATGTCCGCCATCACGTTGCCGCCTATCGCCGGGCGCGTCTGTATCAGCCGCTTCGATTCTCTGTCGATCGCCAGCTCCGTGCAGTCGGCGGTGAGGCCGCAGCCTATGCGCGAGCTGAGCATCGGCATGACGGTACGCCCCTGCGTCGTGGCGGAGGCGATGAGAATCGAAGGCTTGTATTTTTCTATCATCTCCGCGAGCGTCGCGGACGTTATGTCGGCTTTGAAATTTTCAAACTCCGGAGCGTCGGCGACGTAGACCTTGTCGGCCCCGTAAGCGGCGAGCGACGCCGACTGCTCCTTTATCCCGCTGCCGACGACCACGCTCGCGAGCGGCGCGCCGAGCGCGTCGGCAAGCTCTTTGCCCCACGCGAGGAGTTCGCGCGACACGGGATGTATCTTTCCTCCGCGGACTTCCGCGAGAGTCCAGACCTCGGCGCTCATTTCACACCGCCTCCGCTTTTTCAAGGCAGTTTTTATCTTCGAATATTTTCATTATCTCGCCTATCGCCGCGTCTATGCCGTCGGCCGCGGCTATTCTGCGGCCGCAGCGCGTCACCTTCGGGTAGGTGACGTTTACGACCTGGGTCGCCGAGCCTGTGAGCCCCGTCTCCTCGGCCGCCATCGAAATGTCGTCCGCCGTCAGAATCTCGACGTCCGCCTTCTTAGCGCGAAGCTTGCCGGAGAGCGTGCAGAGACGCGGGACGTTCATCTCCTTGACCGGGATGACCATCGCCGGGAGCTTAGCCTCGACGGTCTCGTGCCCGCCCTCCACCGCGCGGACGACGCGGACCTTTTCGCCGCTCAGCTCTTCGATCGCGCTCACGTAGGAGAGCACGCTCGCCCCGAGCAGTTCGGCGCAGGCCGGGCCTACCTGCCCTGTCTCCCCGTCCGTAGCGCGTTCGCCTGCGAGCAGCAGGTCGAAGGGGCCGGCCTTTTTTATCGCGCGCGCGAGCGTTCGCGCCGTCGCGAGGGTGTCGGCTCCGCCGAACTTTCTGTCCGATAGCAGCAGGCCGTCGTCCGCTCCCATCGCTATCGCATAGCGCACGGCCTTTTGAGCGGTCATCGGCCCCATGCTGATCGCGGTGATCGACGCATCTTGGCGCGCCTCTTTGATTCTCACCGCCGCCTCGACGGCGTGCAGGTCGAGCGGATTGAGCTCGGCATCTACGCCATCGCGTATCATAGTGCCCGTCTTTTCATCTATTTTGACGGTGTCCACGGCAGGCACCTGTTTCACAAGCACAGCAATTTTCAAAGTTCCTTCCTCCTTTTGAGGAAAATAAATACTTGCAGAAAGTAACGATATACTAAAGCGTGCCGCTGCGTCAAGTTTTTCGGGCATATTTTGCGGCGGCGGGACGGCGCGGGATGCGCGCGTTAATAAAAATATTTTTAAAAATGTTGGAAAAACTTCCCCGAGGGCTTCACACAACACTATATATAGTGTTATAATTTTTTTAGCACGGTACACGTAGCGGCTGGAGGAAACTGAGATGAAATGCCCCATTTGCGGCGCAGCTGAAACGAGAGTGATAGAGACACGCAGCTCTGACGAAGGGCGTGTCAACCGCCGGAGGCGCGAATGTCCCGAATGCTCCGCGCGTTTTACCACTTACGAGCGCCTGGAGGAAAAAGGCTATCTCTGGGTGGTCAAAAAGGACGGAAGGCGCGAGGCTTTCGACCGCGCGAAGATCATCAGGGGGCTCCAGCACGCCTGCGAGAAGCTTCCCGTGGCGCTTGAAACGCTCGAGGAAGCCGCCGACCGCATCGAGGAGCGCGTGCGCAGCACCGGACAGGGAGAAATCCCTACTGCTATGATAGGAGAGATGGCGGCTGAGGAACTGCGAGGAATCAATAAAGTCGCCTATGTGAGATTTGCGTCGGTCTACAAGGAGTTTACCGACATATCGAGCTTCACGCATGAAATAGCGCGGCTGTTGGATGACAAGGAGGCACACCGCAATGGTTGAGGATTTGAATACCCGCTTCGGAAAGCAGAAGCAATTATTTGAGAGCGGCGGCGAGTCTACGGATCTCGCGCTGATGGTCGACGCGCTCGCCCAAGAGGAGCGCTCGCCGTGGGACGCGGGGAGGATCCGCGACGCGCTCATCGTAGAAGCGGGGGTCGATCCCGCGACCGCCGAGAGCATCGCCATCGAGGTCGAGGAGGATCTGATGAAGTACGGGCGCAGCAAGGTCACGACTTCGATAATACGCGAAATGGTGAACGTAAAGCTGTTCCAGCGCGGTCTTGATTCGAAGCTGAAGGACCATTCGCGCATAGGCCTTCCGATTCACGACCTTGAGACGATGATGTTCAATAAAAACAAAGAGAACAGCAACACGAGCCACAACCCGGAGTCGATAAACCTATCGATCGCCGAGATGGTGCTGAAGGAGTACGCTTTGACGAAGGTCTTCTCAAAGGACGTCGCGGACGCCCACCTGAGCGGCGACATACACCTCCACGACCTCGGCATGGTGAACCGCCCCTACTGCTCCGGGCAGAGCGTCGCCTACGTCGCGCGCTACGGCCTGAACATCCCGTCGATCACGAGCGTTTCCAATCCCGCGAAGCACGCCGACGTGCTGCTCGCCCATATGCTGAAGATGACGTCGGTGCTTCAGAACCACTTCGCCGGCGCTATCGGCTGGGATGCGGTGAATATGTTCTTCGCCCCTTACACGGTCGGCTGGGATTACGGCCAGTATCTGCAGCTGGCCCAGCAGCTTATCTTTGAGTTCAACCAGCTCGCCGGAGGGCGCGGCGGGCAGGTCGCCTTCACAGACGTGAACCTCTACTACGAAATTCCGAATCACTTCCGCGAAGTCCCGGCGATCGGGCCTGGCGGGAAGTTCACCGGCAAGACCTACGCGGATTACGCGAAAGAAGCGAAGATGTTCCTGCGCGCGCTCTTCGACGTCTACATGAAGGGCGACAGCCGGGGGCAGCCCTTCTTCTTCCCGAAGCCGCTGCTCCACATCACCGATTACTTCTTCAAAGAAGAGGGCTGGGAGGAGTGCCTCGATCAGGCGTGCCGCCTCTCCTCGGAAAAGGGCAACACCTATTACGTCTTCGACCGCGGCGGGGTCGCCAAGCTCTCCGAATGCTGCCGCCTCTCCTTCGAGCTCACGCCGGAAGACCTCGACGAGGCGAAACACCCGTGGAAGATGCGCTACTGCGCGCTGCAGAACATCACGCTGAACCTGCCGCGCGCGGCTTACCGCGCGGGCGGCGACGACGAACTGCTCTTCGACATAATAGACGAGGAGATGGAGCTTGCCGCGAAGGCGCACCTGCAGAAGCGCGAGTTCATAAAGAACATATTGGAGCTCGGCGGGAAGGGGCCCCTTGCGGCGCTCTGCGTTTCGCACGACGACGAGCCGTACCTCAGGATGCGCAAGGCGAGCCACCTGATCGGCATACTCGGCCTGAACGAGATGGTGCAGGCGATGACGGGCTCTCAGCTCCACGAGAGCGACGAGGCCGCGGCGCTCGGCCGCGCGGCGGTACAGTACATGGACCTGAAATGCCAGCAGCTTTCCGAACGCTTAGGGCTGAAGTTCGTGCTCGAACAGACGCCAGCGGAGAGCACGGCGCTGCGCTTCGCGAAGCTCGACCTCCGCGCGTGGCCCGACGTCGCGAAAAAGTACGTCAAGGGCGATTTGACGACGGGCGAGATATACTACACGAACAGCACTCATCTGAATTACGGCCTTGCGCAGGACCCGATCGACAAGGTCATGCGCGAAGGCGAGCTGCACCCGATGATAAAGGCCGGCGCTATCACGCACGTATGGATGGGCGAACACAAGCCGGAGCCGAGTGCGCTTGCGTCGTTCGTCGTCAAGACCTTCAAATATTCGCAGAACGCGCAGGTGGCCTTCAGCCCCGAATTTACCATCTGCAACGAGTGCAGCCATATAGAGCGCGGCCTTTCCGGCCGCTGCGCGCTCTGCGGCTCGGAGGACGTCGACGGGATCACGCGCGTCACCGGCTACTTCACGCGCACGTCGTCGTGGAACGCCGGAAAGCGCGGAGAGCTGAAGGATCGCGCGCGCCGTCCCGTTACGATGGCGAAATAGGAATGGCCGGTTTAAGCGGAATAAAGGCGGGAGGCTATCTTCCCGCCTCTTTTTTGGACTGGGACGGCAAGGTCTCCGCGGTGATATTCTGCTGCGGGTGCAACTTCCGCTGCCCTTGGTGCCACAACGGGGAGCTCGTTAAATCCGAGCCGTCGCTCGATCTGGGGGAAATTTTTTCGGACATCGCGCGCCGAGCTAAATTTCTCGACGGAGTGGTGATAAGCGGCGGCGAGCCGTCGCTATGGAGCGGGCTCCTCCCGCTGCTTGAGAAGTTAAAAGAAGCCGGCCTGCCGGCGAAGATCGACACCAACGGAACGACGCCCTCGCTGTTGCGCGCGGTGACGAAGAAAAATCTCGCGCAGCATATCGCGATGGACGTCAAAGCGCCGCTCGACGCCGCTTCCTATTCGCGCTTAGCGGGCGTGCCGGTCGATATGGAAAAAATAATCGAATCGATAAAGCTGATAAAATCTTCGGCGCCCTCCTACGAATTTCGTACTACCTACGTTCCAGCGCTTCACTCGGACGGCGATCTGCTGAAGATGCGCGGGGAGCTTTCCGACGACGCGCACTGGGTCGTTCAGTGCTTCAAGCCGAACGGCTGCCTCGACGAAAAATTCCTCGGCGAGGAGCCCGCGAGCGCGGAGAAGCTTAAGGAGCTGCTGCCCGGCATAAAAATTCGCGGATAGCACGAAGGGCCGAGTTCCGCCCTCCGTCCGGCCGCGGCGCGGGACAAATAGGCGGATGCGCCGCTCGGAGCGCCGCCCGGCGCTTTTCAGGGCTTGTCAAAACAGTGATGCGTGGTATAATATCCTTTGTTGAGCGATTCAACGGTTATTCCTCGATGGCGCAATCGGCAGCGCGGGTGGCTGTTAACCACTAGGTTCGAGGTTCGAGTCCTCGTCGGGGAGCCAGCCAGTTTGCGGCATCGTGTGCGTTATGCGTGCGATGCCGCTTTTGTCCATATAGAAATCAAAGGAGACGAAGAAATGGAAATCAAACTCGAAACGCTTCCCGAACTGCTTCGGAGCGTGACGCTCGCGTCGCTGCTTCCGGCGCTTATCTACCTCGTAGCCGGGCTTATTATCGTGAAGATGGTGATGAGGGCCGTTGCCCGCCTACTTGAAAGGAGCTCCGTCGATAAGACGCTGCACAAATTTATCTTGACGCTTGCGAAGCTCGTCCTCTATTTCGTACTCTTCATGACGGTGGCGGGCGCGCTCGGCATACAGATAACTTCCTTCGTGGCCCTGCTCAGCGTCGCCGGCCTGGCCCTTTCGCTGTCGCTGCAGGGCGTCCTTTCGAACCTGGCCAGCGGAGTGATTTTGCTCTCCGTCAAGCCGTTCAAAGTCGGCGACTATATCGTCGCCGGCGGCGAAGACGGCATCGTCAGCGAGGTCGCCTTTATGTATACGAAGATGACGACCTTCGACAACAGGGTCATCTACATTCCGAACAGCCAGATATCTTCGTCGACGATAGAAAATTACAACGGCGAGGAGAAGCGCCGCGTCGACCTAACTTTCAACGTCGCGTACGGCTGCCGGCCGGCCGACGTGAAGGCCGCCGTCTCGGAAGCCGTTGCGCAGATCCCGAAGACGCTCGCGGATCCCGAACCCTTCGTGCGCATCTCGGCCTATAAGGAGTGCTGCGTAGAGTACACGCTGCGCGTCTGGTGCATGACCGCGGATTACTGGGACGTCTACTTCGACGCGCTGGAAATGATTCCGCAGAACTTTGCGAAGCACGGCGTCGAGGTCACGTACCCGCATTTGAACGTTCATCTGATGGGGAAGCCGGAGGCTTCTTCGGAAAAATAGCGCGCTTGCGCAGGGAGGTTTGACGCGATGGCTGACAAAAAAATTCTCGGTTTTGTGGGCACCGGAGTGATGGGCTCGTCTATGGCGGGGCATCTGCTGGACGCTGGTAACGAAGTGCATGTATACAACAGGAGCCGCGAGAAGGCGGAAGCCCTTATCGCCAAAGGGGCGATGTGGGAGGAGAGCCCAGCGGAACTCGCGCGGAAGTGCGACGTCGTCTTCACGATGGTCGGCTTCCCCGCCGACGTCGAAGAGATATATTTAGGGAGGGACGGCCTGCTGGCTGTTGCGAAAGAGGGGGAGCTCTTCGTCGATATGACGACGTCGAGCCCCAAGTTGGCGAAAAAGCTGTACACGATAGCGAAGGAGCGCAGGGCCGGTATGCTCGACGCGCCGGTCACGGGCGGCGACAGAGGGGCGCGGGAGGCGACGCTGACGATCTTCGTCGGAGGCGATAAAGTGGATTTCCAAACGGCTCTGCCTTACTTTCAAATAATGGGGCGCGTCGTCAAGCACATGGGCGGCGCCGGAAACGGGCAGAACGCGAAGCTCGCCAATCAGATCGTGATAACCGGTACCATGACCGGCATGTGCGAGGCGCTCGCCTTCGCCAAATCCTGCGGCCTCGACCTGGACGAATTCATCGAAGCCGCAGCCGGCGGCTCGGCCTCTACGTGGAGCCTCAAAAATTACGGGCCGCGAATCCTTAAGGGAGATTTTGCGCCGGGCTTCTTCATCAAGCACTTCATAAAGGATATGAAGCTCGCAGAAGAAGCGGCCGACGAAATGGGGCTCGACCTGCCGGCCCTTTCCGTGACGCGCGGGCTTTACGAGGAAGTCGCCGGCGGCGGCTACGCCGACAGCGGGACGCAGGCGCTCTACTGCCTCTACGATCCGCAGGAGGATCGGGCTCCACATAATCCACACAAATCTGCTGTATAATAGCTTCAGTTGGGAAGACGAAAGGGGCGTTGCAGATGAAACTCGGTAAGACGGCTATCGCAATTTTCTCAGCGCTTGCGCTGCTGGCGGCTGGCGCCGCTTTCGCGCAGCCGCCGACGGACGTAAATCTCGCCTGGGACGCCGCGTCGAGCACGCTTTCCGTAACGGCGAAGCATCCCGTGAACGACGGGACGAAGCATTACATCATGGCGATGTACGTAAGCGGCGGCGGCAAGCAGCTTCTGGCGAAGGAGTACGGCTCGCAGCAATCGGCCGAAACTTTTTCGGACAGCGTGAAGCTGGACGGCGCGGCCCCCGGCATGAAGATCAAGGTGGAGCTCGTATGCAACATCATGGGCAACGCTGAAAAGGAGATAACGCTGAAATAGCGCGATAGTTTCGCATAAAAAGCGCCGCGGCCGGATTAACATGGCAGCGGCGCTTTTCGTCATTATTTTTTTACGCTTTCTTCAAGCAGCTCGTAATCCTTAGAGTTTATCGCAGCGGCGTCCGCCGAATGTTCGATGAGCAGCGCGATTATCTCGTCCACCTCATGCGTCATCGCTTTTTTGTGTATTTTTTTGAGCAGAGACGCGGGGGCGCGCTCCGCTATCTCGCACGACGCTTCGCCGGTCTTCGAGTGCCATTTCGTGTAAATTTCGACGAGCCACGCGCCTTCTGGCGATATGTCGCGGAAGCGCGCCATCCCCGACCTGTCGCCGGGGACGCTATCTATCTCGACGCCGTTCCGCGTGCATTCGACCATGAAGTCGCGGAATACCTCGTCCTCTTTGAGTTGGAAGAGCGTCTCGGCCCTGTCGAGCGCGAAGGCGAAGCGGCTCTCCATGAAGGCCTGCGCGAAGCTCCAGATGTCGAGGCGCCGGCGGCAGGCGTAGGTGAAGACCGTCGTCAGGTATTCGCGGCGGATCTGCTCCATGCTCTTTTTTGCAAGCTCAGTTTCGAGCTTCTTCGCCTCGGCGTCGTAGTCCGCGTAAATTTTCAGCGTGGATTTCAGCATTTACCCCGCGCCCCTTTCGCTCATCTTAAGCGCCGCCGCGGCGCGCGCGTCGGCCGCCGTTATCTCCTTCGCGTGCTCCTGCGGCGGCAGCTCTATCTGGGCCGCCGATATTTCGTAGTGCAGCAGCTCGAGCGAACGGGCCGGCTCGGCCCGTTCGGGGGAACAGAGCGCCGCGAGGCGCGCCGTCTCCTCTATCGCCTCTTTCGTGAAGAGCGTCTCGGGGTAGCGCACGCGGGCCACGTGTTCGAGTATCTCAAGCAGCCGCGCGCGACCCGGCTCCTTCAGCTCTATCGACTGGAAGCGCCTTTCCATCGCGCGGTCGCGCGCGATGTAGGCGCGGAATTCTTCAGAGGTGGTGGATATCAGCATGCTGATACCGCCGCTCGTTATATACGGCTTCAGCGTGTTCATCAGATTCGAAGGGCCGCCGCTTTCGCTGAGCCGGTGCGCCTCGTCGAGGTAGATTATTATGCTGTGGCGCTCGGCCTCGTCGAGTATGTGCTTGAAGCGCAGGTCGCGCTTCCTGCGGTCCTGGCTTATGAGGTCTAAGTTCAGCTCGACGACGCGCCGCCCGGAGAGGCGCCTGTAGCGCCCCTCTTCTATCAGGGCGGCCAGCTTCCTGACCGCCGCCGTCTTGCCGCAGCCCGCCGCGCCAGTCAGCGCGACGTTGTTCTGCTCCTCTGAGGCCAAGGCGACGGCGATTCTCTCAAGCGCGGAAGCGTCTTCCAATATCTGTTCGACGCCCCCGCTCCTGCCGTTCAGAAGGCGCCCATATTTTGCGCAGAGGGGCGGCAGTTTGCCGCTGAAGACGCTCACAGCGTCTCACCTTCTTCGAGCAGGGATTCGAGAGTCAGCTTTTCGCGGCGCTTGGCGCCCTCCGTTATCCACAGCTTTGAGCCGCCGCGGCTGCGGCGCAGCCTGGCGCGCTTCCTGACGCGCTGGCGCTCCGGCTTTTCTTCGAGCGACGCGTAGCTTATCCGCCCGTCGCGCTCGATCGCGCGTATCTCGCCGTCGAGGTCCTCGGGGCGGTAGATGACGTCGGCCTCGGAGACGTAGGCGTCGAACGCTTTGCATAAGCGCTCCTCCTCGCTCGCGTGCCATATCCTCTGCGCGCTCGAAGAGTAAAGCGTGTCGAGCAGCCTATCCTCTTCGCTCCTGCTTTCGAGGGAGAGGCGCGAGAAGTTGTCGTAGCCGAAGGTGAAGGAGAGGCGCTCCCAATTCTGGCGGAACTTGTCCAGGTAGTTGAACATGCCCCAGCGGTCGATCTCGGGTATCAGCACGACGGCGGGGCGCTTCGCGCTGCGCGCCGCGGCGCCGGCGGCGGCCGTGAGGAGCGGGGCGAAGCCGCGGTCGGCCGCTGCGTTGCCGCTCGACGCGACGAAGAGCGGCCTGCCTGCCGGCGCCCTCAGATAGTCGCCGAGCTTCAGAGTCTCGTTGCCCGCGAAGAGCGCCGCGTTGTCGACCATCATCAGCACGAGCGCGCGGAAGTCAGCCGTGCTCGCGTCGGCCTGCATCTTTATGCAGCGCTGGGTGTTCGTGTTCTCGCCGTTCGTCGTCAGCAGGCCGGCGAAGGGCGCCGGCGCGTCGCGCTCCGCGTTTTTCTGGAAGCGCAGTTCGCGCGACAAAATATATTTCGCAAGGGCGAACTCCCTCGTCAGCGGACGCCCTTCGCTCTCGGCTTCCGCGACGCGGTATTTGACCGGCAGAAGGTCGCTCTCGCCGCCTATCGTCTTGGTCATCAACGTCTCTATATATCTGTGCTGGCGGCAGAGGAGGCTGAAAAAGTTCAGCCGCGAAAGTGCGGCGGAGACTCCCTCTTCCCCCTCGCCTCCGCGCGAGGAGGCGATGTTCTGCACGACGTTTTTAGCGGTCTCAAGCATGTAGGCGAGCATCCTGTCCGTCACGAGCTTGCCGAGGTCGTCGAAAAATTTATCGTTCGCGTCGCGCGAGCGTATCTCCTGATAGAGGGCCTGCCTCACGGCGTAGGCGATGTTTTCGCTCGATATGCCTATGTCTTCGTTTGACACGAAGGGCTCGATCACGTCGGGAATTACCGAGCCCTCGCTCGAGAAG
The DNA here is from genome assembly GCF_000712295.1 of Synergistes jonesii. Classification (NCBI taxonomy): domain Bacteria; kingdom Thermotogati; phylum Synergistota; class Synergistia; order Synergistales; family Synergistaceae; genus Synergistes; species Synergistes jonesii. The sequence continues at coordinate 189,284 of NZ_JMKI01000031.1, forward strand.
TCGGCGAGCAGTGCCTCTCCTGCGAAGCTTTCGTAGAGCCGTCCGCCGTGGTCGAAGACGATCAGCGCGGTATCGGGGCAGAGTCCGGGCCATTCGTCGACGGCGGCGGCGACAGTGGCCATCTTGCCCTCGCCGCCGCCGAGCAGCAGCGTGTCGCGCCCGCAAAGCGTTTCGGCTGTGAATTTTCCTATCTCCACCATCGCGATCCCCCGCATTTCCCGGCGGCCCCTTACGGGCCCTTAGCTCAAATCAAAGGATAGCACAGCGCGGCGTTTTTGCAAACGGCGCGGGCTCAGCCTTCATCGCGCGCGTGCGCCGTTTTGTACCAGAAGGCGAGCCCCTGCGCGTTTAGCGCGACGTCTAACGGAGCGGAAGCCTCCGGCGTGCCGGCGGGCAACGCCGTCCCGCGCTCAGACGCCATCTCTTCGTAGAGCCGTGAGAGCCCGACGCGGATCTTCCCTTCGTCTCCGCCCGCTGCGATCGCGATATCGACGTATTTTTTTATTCCCTCTTTGAGCAGCGCGGCGTTGCCCTCTATTTCGCCGATCTCGCCGAAATGCGTCAGGAAGACGCGCGCCGGCTGAAGCGACAAGATTCTATCTATCGTGGAGGCCATCGCCTCCGGCGCGAACTGTACCGGCGACGTCGAAGGGAAGGCCCAGCGGCGGCCGCCGCGGTCCTTCATCCAAGGGTAGGAGATGCCGAACGCGTCGCCGGCGAATAAAGCCCGCGCCCCTTCCTCGAAGAATATCATCTGGTGCTCGGCGTGCCCCGGGGCATTGAGGCAGAACAGCGTCATGCCGCCGAAGCTCAGTCTTTCGCCGTCGGCCGGCGTGAGCATGCGTTCCCGCGGCACGGGCACGAGTTCGCCGTAGAGGCGCTCCGTCTCGGCGCCGCCGTATACCGAACGGACGCTCTCCATCAGCTTGGAGGGGTCCGCCATGTGGCGCGCGCCGCGCGGATGTAGCACGAGCCTCGCGTTCGGGAACTCGCGCATGTAGCTGCCGGCGCCGCCGGCGTGGTCGAGGTGTACGTGCGTGACGCATACGAAGTCCACGTCGCCGCGCCCGACTCCGAGACTCTCCATCGCGGCGAGCGTATAGCCGAGCGAAGCGTTGTTGGCCGTCTCGATCAGCGCCGCCCTGCCCTGCGACAGCAGCAGGCAGACCGAGTCGACTCCGTCGCCCTCGTAATGCGCGTCGATGCAGTATATGCCGCCTCCGCAGTCCGTCATATCAGCGCCTCCATTTCGTCGAGCGTCTCCTCAAATTCCCTGACGACGGCTTCTACCGGCGCCGGCGTGCTCATGTCGACGCCGGCGCCCTTCAGCAGCTCTATCGGATGATCCGAGCCGCCCTTCGTCAGGAACGAGAGATACTTCTTCGCCGCCGGTTCCCCCCTTTCGAGTATTCCGCGCGCGAGCGCGGTAGCGGCGGAAAATCCGGTCGAATACTGGTATACGTAGAAGGGCGTGTAAAAGTGCGGGATCCTCGCCCACTCCATCTTCAGCTGTTCGTTTATCACGACGCCGCCGCCGTAATACTTCCTGTTCAGCGCATACCACAGCTCCTTCAACCCCTCCGGCGTCGTGTCCCCTCCCTTGGCCGCGCGCTCGTGCGCCTCGCGTTCGAAGGCCGCGAACATCGTCTGGCGGTAGACGGTCGTCCTTATGTTTTCCAGCCTGCGGTTCAGAAGGTAGAGGCGGCGGCGCCTTTCCTTCGTCTCGGCGAGCAGCCCGGAGAGGAATAGCACTTCGTTCGTCGTAGAGGCGACCTCGGCTGTGAAGATGCAGTAGCCGGCGGTCGCGTAGGGCTGGCTCTTATGCGAGTAGTAGCTGTGCATCGAGTGTCCCATCTCGTGGACGAGCGTCATCACATCGTTTAAATTGTTCGTATAGTTCATGAAAATATAGGGATGCGTGGCGTAGCTCCCCCACGAATAGGCGCCGCTGCGCTTGCCCCTGTTCGGGAAGACGTCGACCCAGCCCTCTGCGAGCCCTCTGCGCGTCTGAGCGACATACTCTTCGCCGAGCGGTGCGAGGAAGCGGAACATCATCTTTTTAGCGTCGCTCCACGCTATATCCTTGAAGGGGTCGGCGACTAAAGGCACGTAGAGGTCGAACATCTGAAGCTCCCTGACGCGCAGCGCCCGCCTGCGGAGCTCCATGTAGCGGTACATCGGCGCGAGATTTTTTTCTATCGTATCGATGAGATTGTCGTAGACGGAGAGCGGGATGTCGTCCGCGTCGAGCGCCTCGGCCAGGGGCGATGCGTATTTGCGGCACGCGGCGTAGAACTTCGCGCCTTTAAGCATCCCGTCGAAGGTCGCGCCGAGGGTGTTCTTCATCGCGCAAAAGGGAGAATAGAGCGACTCGAAGGCCGCTTTGCGCACGGCGCGCCTGCGCGAGCGCAGATACGCCACCGCGCGCTCTTCGGACATCTCGACCCTTTTGCCCTTTTCATCCTTTATCGCCGGGAAGGCCATGTCGGCGTTCGTAAGCATGGAGAAAGCGTTCTCCGCGGCGCCCGCCATGTCGCCGGCGCGCGCGATTATCATCTCCTCCGCTTCGGAGAGGACGTGCTCGCGCCTGCGGAGCAGCTCGCGCAGCCCGAAGGAGTATTCCGAAAGCTCCGGGGCCTTTGAGAATTCTTCGAGCCTTTCCTTAGGCATCGAAAGAAGCTCGGGCGTGACGTAGCTCGACGCGGCCGCGAACTCGACGGAGAGCGCCGATATTCTGTTCGCGGGCCCCTGGCGCTTAGAGTCGGCGGTGTCCTCGTGGCTCCTCATGTTCGCGTAGACGAAGAGCTTCTCCAGCGTTATAGAAAGCTCGTCGCGCAGCTTGAACAATTCCTTCACGCGCGCCGTAGAGCGCGCGAGCGTACCGCGGAACTCCGCCAGCTCAGGCAGGCGCGCCTTGAGCGCGGAAAATTCCTCCTCCCACTTCTCCTGAGTCGGGTAAATATCCTCTAAGCGCCATTTATATTCTTCGGGGATCCCCGCGCGCTCCGGCAGGGCAGCGCTCTTTCCCAGTCCAAGCTCTTTTTTGTTTTCTTTATCCAAAATTTTTCCTCCCGACGGCTGATTTATTTGATTTTATTGCCCTATTCTACATCAATTCGCACTTGCATATACAGATTTAAAAGTGCAAAATAATATTGTACGAATGCAGGGCCGCGCTCCGCGGCATCGGAGGTTTGCTATGATTTACGATTTTGATTCTTATTTTGACAGAAGGAACACGAACTGCGAGAAGTGGGACGATCTTAAGTCTACATTCGGGCGCGACGACATTTTAGCGATGTGGGTGGCCGACATGGATTTCCCGGCGCCCCAGCCGGTGCTGGACGCTATATGCGCCAAGGCGCGCGAGGGCGCGCTCGGCTATCCGAATATCCCTGATTCGCTGCGCGATGCGGTGCGCGGCTGGGAGCGCGAGCGTTACGGCTGGGATTTCCCGCGCGAAGCCGTCTGCTGGGCGCAGGGGGTGGTCGCGGGTCTTTCGTTCGCGACGGAGGCCTTTACAAAGCCGGGCGACGGGATGATCATCCAGACGCCCGTCTATCCTCCCTTCTACAGGACGGTGCGCGAAGCGGGGCGCAACATCGTCAAAAATCCGCTGAAATACCGAAACGGTCGCTATGTTATGGATTTCGAAGGGCTCGAAGCGCTCGTCTCCCCGACGTGCCGCGTTCTGATACTCTGCAGCCCGCATAACCCCGTGGCGCGCGTATGGACGAGGGAAGAGCTTGAAAGACTGGCCGATATAGCGAAGCGCAAAAACATGATAATCGTCTCCGACGAGATTCATCAGGACCTCGTCTACAGCGACGCGAAACACACCTGCCTGGCCTCGCTGCCAGGCATGGAGGAGCGCACCGTCACCTTCGTCGCCCCGAGCAAGACCTTCAACATCGCCGGCATGAAGGCCTCCGCGGCGATAATCCCGGACGAATACCTGCGCGGCCGCTATGTCTCCGTGCTCGAAAGATTCCATTTGAATTCGCTGAATATCCTCGGCATCGCGGCGATGGAAGCGGCGTACAGCAAATGCGGTGGCTGGTACGAGGAGCTCGTCGCCTATCTCGAGGGCAACCGCGACTTCGCGGAAAAATTCGTCAAAGAGAAAATGCCTAAAGCCCATATGGATCATCCGGAAGGTACCTACATCTTCTGGATAGACTTCCGCGGCTACGGCTTCGACGACAGATCGCTGACGGATTTCCTCGTCAACGACGCGAAGGTCGCGCTCGACCCCGGCTCGTGGTTCGGCGAAGAAGGGAACGGCTTCGCGCGCATAAACGTCGGTACGCGACGCGCGCTGCTCGCCGAGGGGCTCGAACGTATCGCGGCCGCATTGGAAAAAAGAGAAAATAAAAAGAAAAAGGGGAAATAAAACGTGGCGAAAAAAGAAACTCCGATGCGCTACTGCCGATTCATGGCTGACGGGCGGGCCTACAGCGGCATTCTGCGCGGAAACTCCGTGGATATAGTGGAGGGCGAGCCCTTCTCGGGAATCACGTCGATGATACGACTCAGCTTCCCGATCGACCGCGTGAAATTCCTGCCGCCTTTCGCACCAAAAAAACTTTGGTGCGTCGGCCGCAACTACGTCGGGCACGTGAAAGAGCTCAACCATGACGTACCGGAAGAGCCGCTGATTTTCCTGAAGGCCACCTCGGCGGTCACCGGCACCAACGACTTCATCAGGATACCTTCGTGGGCCGGAGCGATTCACTACGAAGGAGAGCTCGCGGTCATAATAGGAAAGGGAGGCAGAAACATTTCCGAAGAGGACGCCTACGACCACGTGCTCGGCTACACGATAATGAACGACGTCACCGCTCGCGCGATGCAGGGCAAAGACGGACAGTGGACGCGCTCCAAGAGCTTCGACACATTCGCGCCGCTCGGCCCGGCGATACTGATCGCGAAACGGTTGCCGAAAGAGACGCGCGTCGTTACGCGCCTGAACGGGCGTGTCGTGCAGGACGGCGCTATAGAGCAGATGATATTCCCCATCCCGCGCCTTATCTCCCACATCAGCCGCTTCGCGACGCTCGAAGAGGGCGACGTTATCTCCACGGGCACGCCGCAGGGCGTCGGGGAGATTCGCGTCGGAGACCTGATCGAGGTCGAGATCGAGCCGATAGGAACGCTGAAAAACATCTGTGCGGAATAACGCCTCAAAGACTTTATACTACATCAACTATACAAGAGCAACGAAAAGGTGTATCCGATAGTCATGACAGTATATTCTAAAGGGCTTGGAGAACGCGCTGTAAAATACATACTTGACGGACGCTCCTTGTATAATTGACGAAGTAGATCACACGGATTTGTCCGCGGCTGACGCCGCTCACGAAAAAAAAGGCGAAGGGCGTTGCTCTTGAGCAAATCCGCGTGACGAAAACATAAAAAACAAACGAGGCGCTCATTTTTCGTCCTACGTTATCGCATACAAGTCGAATGACTATAAAGGCGGCGGACCTTTAGGACCGCCGCCTCTTCGCTATTTCGCCTTCGCCGCGCGCCTTTTGTTTCGCCGCTTTTGCCGAGGAAGAGCTTCGGCGACGCTTTCGCGCCGCTCCTCTCTGCGTTTGACGCTCTCTAAGATGCGCCTTTCGACGTTGTCGAGATGAGCCTTCATCGCGGCCGCAGCGCTGTCAGGCATTTTGAGCTTTATCGCTTGCAGTATGCCGCGGTGCTCCTTGAGCGCCTCGCTGATAACGTCGCCGAGCGTGTCGCTCAGCGCGAGGAAGAGCGACACCTTGTAGCCGAGCTGCCCGATAAAATCGTAAAAGACGCCGTTGCCGGACATCTGCCCGAGATAATTATGGAACATCCTGTCGATCGACGAGACGAGGACGCTGTCGTGCATCTTCATGGCCTCTTCCTCGTCCCATATGAAATGCTCGAGGCGTTCCATGTCTTCGGGAGCAGCGCGCAGCGCGGCCTTCTGGACCGAAGCGATCTCGACGAGCTTTCTCGCTTCGAGCGTGTCGATCAGTTCGCTTTCGGATATCTGCGGTATGCGAAGCGTCCTGTCCCTGCCCTTTACAAGGTAGCCCTCGGCCGTCAGCTGCGTGAGCGCCTTTCTCAGCGGAGTCCTGCTGACCCGCAGCTCTTCGGAAAGATATTCCTCCCTAAGCGCCGTGCCGGGTGGAAGTTCCCCGCGCAGTATCCTGTTTCTCAGCGTGTAATAAATGTCATCGGCTAAACTCATGCAATTATTATACAATACTAAGCCGGGTAAAAATCGTGCTAAAAAATTTTATCTTCCGTATATGGAGAAGCTCAAGGCTTGCCTGCTCGGCCCTAACATAAATACAAAAATTTCTGCACCGGATTTTTTAGCGTTCAAACGACCCGCTTAGGGCAAGGCCAAGCGGATCGGCAATGTTCCCGCCCCTCTTCCGAATCATCGTCACCCTTTCGGGATACATTGTTACCTCATCCTAATTTGGGATTTGTTTGAGTAAGACAGCCCCTTTCATTTCCCGCAGATATATTAAAAAAATATATTTATTATATGCTTAATGATTTTATATACGTTTATAAATAAAAATCATCGAGATATTATTGCAAAAATAGTTAGTGTTTGTATCCAATAAAAATAGTGGCTAAAAATCGCATATTTACCAATATATTTCAGGTAATTTTGCAAGAAATATTTTATATTATCAGTATCCAATAGTATTGATTTTTGGAACAGGATATGATATTATGCGTTTGCAATGAAGTTTTAGATAATGAGAATGTCTTTGAATAATTTATTTTTGGATACAGTGATAGAAGTTTCCTGTCGTTGATTTTTTGTATCTTGCATAGCACCATACAAAAAATAATAATTAAAGGAGGAACTTTTTATGAAGAAATTTCTGGCCCTTGTTCTAATCGCGGCGGCGGTCGCTTTTTTGCCTTCGCACGCGTCGGCTGTGACGAAGATGAAGCTTGCCTACGTCGTCCCTGAAGCGCAGTCGACCCACGTGGCGGCAGCCAAGTTCTTCAAGCCGTATGTCGAGCAGCACACGGACGGCGAAATAATCGTCGAGTTATATCCCAACGGACAGCTCGGCGGCGACAGGCAGGTCATCGAAGCGGTCGGCCTGGGAACTATTCACATGACCATACCGGCGGTGGCCGTGCTCTCCGGCTTCGATCCGCATTTTCAGGTCTTCGACCTGCCGTTTCTTTTCAAAAGCAGGCAGGAAGCTTACGACGCCCTCGATGGAGAGTTGGGGACGAAGCTGAACGAACTCCTGCCGCCCTTGGGCATTAAAAATCTTGCCTACGCTGAAAACGGCTTCCGCATGATAACGAACAACAGGGGGCCCGTCACTAAACCGGCCGATCTAAAGGGGCTGAAGATCCGCACGATGGAGAACCCTATCCATATGGCCACCTTCAGAGCGTTGGGGGCGAACCCGACGCCGATGAGCTTCGGCGAGCTATATACTGCCTTGCAGCAAAAAACGGTGGATGCCGAGGAAAATCCGATACCTCTCATCTATACGTCAAAATTTTACGAGGTGCAGAAGTACTGTTCGCTCTCGGGGCACGTCTACGCGGCGACGGCGCTGCTCGTGAACGACGACTGGTTCAATAGCCTCCCCGAAAAACACCAGAAGGTGTTGCAGGATGCGGCGAAAATTTACCGGACCGAACAGCGCAAGATATCCGCACAGCAGGATAAGGAGATGATCGAGTCGCTGAAGAAAAACGGTATGATAGTAAACGAGATCACCCCAAGCGAGAAAAAGGCCTTCTCCGCGGCCACAGCGGTGGTATATAAAGAATTTGCCGACATGGTCAAAGGCGGCCAGGAGCTTATTGACCTGGCAAAAAAATAAACGAACGCCGGAACGTACGGGAAAAGCGCTGCGAGATTGCTTTTCCCGTACGTTGGGTTTTGGAGGTGCAATCGGTGCTGAAAAAGCTGTGGGACAATTTGGAGGAGTATATTCTTGTTTACAGCATGATGTTCTCCGTGGCTCTCGTATTTATTCAGGTGATAATGCGTTACGTTTTCAGCAACTCTCTCTCGTGGAGCGAGGAGCTGGCGCGTTATCTTTTCCTATGGCAGATATGGCTGGGCGCCAGCTATGCGGTGAAGGAACACAGGCATCTGCGCATCGAAGTAGTGCAGGATCTGATAAAGACGAGAAAAGGGAAGGTGTGCTTCGAGCTCTTCGCCATGCTACTGTGGCTGGGATTCAGCCTCTTTATGGTCTATGAAGGGGGCACTTTGACGAAGCTGCTCTTACAGCGCGGACAGGTTTCTCCCGCTATGCGTATTCCCATGGCCTACGCGTATGCCTCGGTGCCGGTGGGCTGTGCGCTTATGTCCGCCCGCCTCTGCGCAGAGATAGCGAAGAATATCCGTAGTGTGTTCGGCGAAAACGGAGGCGCCTCCAGATGGAGATAGCGGTACTTTTTGGCAGCATGACACTTTTGCTGGCCCTTTCCCTCCCCATTGGCATCTCTTTGGGTATGGCCACGGCCATCACTTTGGCATATACGAATTCCGTGCCGCTCATTATGATAGCGCAAAACGCCTTTGCCGCTCTGGATTCCTTCCCGCTGCTCGCCATCCCGTTTTTCATGCTCGCCGGTGCACTGATGAGCTACGGCGGGATATCTAAAAGGCTTGTCGCTCTTGCAGAAGCAATGGTAGGCGCAGTGCTCGGCGGACTGGCGATGGTCACTGTCACGGCCTGCATGTTCTTTGCGGCGATATCCGGCTCGGGACCGGCCACCGTTTCTGCGATAGGGTCGTTTATGATTCCCGCCATGAGGGCAAAGATGTACGACGACGATTTCGCGGCCGCTTTGACCGCCGCGGCGGGCTCTATCGGCGTCGTGATACCGCCTTCCATACCTTTTGTAATCTATGGGGTCATTTCGGGGGCGTCCGTAGGGGAGCTTTTTATTGCGGGTATTCTGCCCGGCATAATAATAGGTTTCTCACTGATGGCGGTTTCATATCGCGTCGCAAAAAAACGGCGCTACCCGATCTCACAGAACAGGATTCCGCTGGGGCGGGCCTTTAAAGAAGCCTTCTGGGCCCTGCTCGTACCGCTCATCATTCTTGGTGGAATATACGGCGGCATTTTTACGCCGACGGAGGCCGCCGTCGTGGCTTCGGTATACGCGCTAATAATAGGCAAGTTCATATACGGGGACCTTGATTTTAAAACGACTTACGACGCCTTTAAGGATGCGGTGCTGGTAAACGGCGCGACGACATTTATGATAGGCCTCTCCATGTCCTTCGCGGCGTTTCTGGCGATGGAGCAGGTGCCCGCAAAAATATGCGACTGGATGTTGTCTCTGTCTTCAAGCCCTGTCGTGATACTGCTCGTTATAAACATACTGCTGCTGATTGTCGGCTGTTTTGTGGACAACATATCGTCGATGATAATTTTGACGCCGATTCTGCTGCCGATAGTGACAAAGATCGGCGTTGATCCCGTGCATTTCGGGTTGGTGATGACGGTCGCCCTCGCTACTGGCTTCGTAACGCCTCCTTACGGTGCGAACCTATTTGTGGCGTCTGCCGTGTCGGGCGTGAGCATGGTCAGGCTTTCGAAGGCCGTAATGCAGATGATCGCAGCGATGGTGCTCTGCCTGTTGCTGTTCACCTATGTGCCCTACATAAGCATGGCGTTGGTGTGGGCGCTGAGGTGATACACGGGTGAGAGGCGTCGGCAATAAGCGGCGGATATTGATTGCAGGCGCCGGGGGAGCTCTTGACGGGGCAAATATACCCGGGAGCGTACGTGTGGCTATTGCTGAACCACAGTCCTTCGTGCCGGTCGCCGACGTAAGGGCCCTGACGCTGCAAAGGCTGAAAGGCTGCGCCGCTGCAATTCCGGCTCGCACGGCCGAAGGCGGAGTCCTTATCCTCTGCGACGATATCACCCGCCCGACCCCGACGTCGGAGATAATCCCTGTACTCTCCGATTTCCTGCAGGAGATAGGCGTTGCCAAAGATAGACAGTTAGTCCTGTTCGCCACCGGTACCCACAAGGCAATGAACGATAAAGAGGCGAAAAAAAAGATAGGGGAAGCATATGGATGGATAAAATGGTTAAGTCACAGCCGCGATACTGAGCTTTTGAGAGTGGGATTTACAGACGGCGGAATACCGGTGGACGTAAACCCGCTCGTCAAAGAATATGCGTACGTCATAGGCGTTGGCGCTGTTTTCCCACACCGTTACTGTGGATGGTCCGGCGGCGGGAAAATCGTCCTCCCCGGCGTCAGCGGAGCGAGGTCGGTTTCAGCAACGCACTGGATGCCGTACCATGATGCCTCGATAACGCTTGGGAGCAGGGATAACCTGGCCATGAGAGAGATAGCTTCCGCAGCCAGGATATCTGGTCTTTCATTTCTTATCCAGGTGGTCTGTACAGGGGACGGACGGGTAAAAGACATCGTGACCGGCCTGCCGGATGCCGCTCACAGACAGGCGATTGAGATCGCGTCGCAGTGTATGACTGTCTCTGTCCCGGAATCAGATATAGTTGTCGCTGAAGCATGGCCCGAAGACGCAGACCTATGGCAGGCCGGAAAGGCCCTGTACGCCGCGGAAAACATAGTCAGGGAGGGAGGCGAGATAATATTGGCCGCCGCTCTGCCTGAGGGGTTAGGGCCGCACCGCCTCTACGCCGAACTGATGAACAGCGATCCCTCGGAGATACTTTCTCATCGAAGCGGCGGTGAAAGCGCCTCAGTAGCCGCGGCGGCGGCCTTCATAACGGCGCGGGTCAGGGAAAAAGCGAAAATTACGATAGTTACTAATTCGCCTCATTCTATCGACATAACAAATACGACGGGCGTCAGAACATATGAAACGTTGCAGGAGGCCATGGACGGGGCCGTTTCGTGCAAGGCCGGGACCGTCGCGGTTTTGCGCCAGGCGCCTTTGATGTTGCCGGTAAGGAAGTAATGGCCCGGCGGTCGCGCGGATGACGAAGAATTTGGCGAATACAGTATATTTTGCCTTGGAACACGAAATGTTTCTGGATGAGCTTATATCCCGTTTCCCTCTGAGACAAGAATGTCTGCTGGAATCCCAGAGTAATCCTGACGTCTTTGCGCAAGGCTGCTGACGTTGCTTTTTGCGGGAGGGCTCCTCGCAAATGGAAAGGGTGCGGCGCTGCGTTTATCATATATCTCTGCATAGATAATAAGCATCGGCATCGCGCCGGCATTTTCTCCGCCGTCTTTTCGCTGGATTAATTTCGCCCGCATGGCACAGATGTTGCTGTATGAAGGCAAGACTGGAATTTTCTTAAATGACAAAAACTTTAGCGGTTGTGTCCAAAAATGATTATTTAGATATATTATCTTTATTTAAGGTTTTATTACTAATACAAAAATTAATATAATTGGATACTGATAATCTAAAATATTTTATCCAAAATTATACGGAATTTATTGGCAAATATGCGATTTTAAGTTATTATTTTTTTGGATACAAATAATAGAGTTTTTTTGTAAAAACATCTTAATAGTTTTTATTTATAAACATATATAAATTTATTGAGTTTATAATTAAATATTTTTAATAGAGGTGATGAAGGTGAAAACGGCAGTTTTAATCAAACAAGTCCCGGATTCGGACGAGGTTAAAATGGACCCAGAAAAGGGGACTATGATCCGTGATGGGGCTGGCAATATAGTAAACCCGCTCGACCTCAACGCTCTTGAGGCCGCGCTGTCTCTGCGCGGCGAACATGGCGGATCCGTGACGGCCGTTTCGATGGGTCCACCGCAGGCTGATATTGCGCTTCGTGAGGTTCTTGCGCTCGGCGCGGACGAAGCATACCTCCTTTCCGACCGTTTCTTCGCCGGCGCCGACAGCTGGGGCACCTCGCTTACCCTGGCAATGGCGCTTGGCAGGTTAGGCCCGTTTGACCTCGTCCTTGCCGGCGGGAAGGCCACCGACGGAGAGACCGGACAGGTCGGTCCGGAAGTTGCGGCTATTATGGGGCTGCCCTGTTCGACCTATGTCAGTTCGCTGTCATGTGACGGAAAATATGCGTTTGTTAGGCGCACGGTCGAAGATGGGATCGAAACGCAAAAAATCAAACTTCCCTGTCTTATTACAGTACTCAACGATATGAACGAACCGGCAATGCCGACCCTGCGCGGCAAGAAAAAAGCGAGGCGTGCCGCCATAGGAGTCTTCGGCGCCGCCGAGCTGGGGCTTGCGAAGGAAGATGTCGGACTCGCCGGTTCTCCGACAAGAGTGGTCAGGATAAATCATCCAAAGATAGCTCGCCGTACGGAATTTTACCGCGGCAGAGAGCTGGACGCGGGCTTTGAACGCGTAGTCGAAGTGCTGCGCGAGCTCGCTTTGCTTTAGGAGGGGGTTGCAGCATGCGCAGAGGTTCGGTAAGTGTCGGCGGTGTGATGGTATGCGGTGAGGTGCGCCGCGGAAGGATACATTCGGTTACGATGGAATTGGCAGGAAAGGGCAGGGAACTTGCGGATAAGAAAGATACACAGGTATCTTGCCTGCTTTTTTTTAACGAGCTGCTCGACGATCCGGCCGACCTTTTTTACTACGGCGTCAACCGTGTGCTGGCGGTGCGTCATGAATCGCTGAAGTACTTCAACCAGGAGATCGCCGCCAAGCTGCTGGCGCATATTGTCGGGATATATCTTCCTGAGATAGTGCTGGCTCCCGCCACTACGGCGGGACGTACTTACCTGCCGGCGGCCGCGGCTATGCTCCATACCGGGTTGACCGCGGACTGTACCGGACTGGATATAGACGAAGAGAGCGGCCTTTTGCTGCAGACAAGGCCGGCGATAGGCGGCAATGTAATGGCGACGATAAAGACGCCCGACTATGTGCCGCAGATGTCGACTGTTCGGCCTAAGACATTCAGAATCCCTCCGCGAATGGAACGCGGCGGCGAGATAGTATATCCCGAAGTGCCGACCGATATTTTCGAAAGCCGAATAGAAGTGATGTCGGTGGAATACAGCGACGACGGCGATAGCAACATACAGGATAAAGATGTCATTATATCGGGGGGCAAGGGACTCAAACGTGCGGAAAATTTCGCTATTGTACGCAGGCTGGCCGAGCTGCTTGACGGCGGGGTCGGCGCGTCCAGGCCGACGGTGGAGGCCAAATGGATAGGCTATCCGCACCAGGTCGGACTCTCGGGCAAGATAGTCTCGCCCAAATTCTACCTGGCCGCGGGCATCTCCGGCGCCGTTCAGCACCTTGCCGGTATGCAGACGGCGCAGAAGATCGTAGCCATAAACAAGGATCCAGACGCCCCGATATTCCGGGTTGCGGACATAGCTCTCTGCGGCGATGCGGCAGATATTTTACCGCGCCTTACGAAGCGCATAACGGAGGAGATGGGACAGCGATGAAAGCGAATTTTTCTTATTCCCAGGTCACTGAAAAGACGATCGAAGACCTGATCTCCGTATTTGGCGGCTCCGGTGTCTCAGTAGATAAAGAAAAGGTGGCGGCATATTCCAAAGACGAAGTCGCCGTGCATTTGTGGGACAAAAATTACGAAGCGGAAGTCGTCTGTTTCGCCGAGAACGCCGAGCAAATATCGGCACTGATGAAATATGCGAACCGACACCGCATCCCCGTGACGCCACGCGGCGCCGGCACAGGACTTTCAGGCGGCGCCGTCCCGGCGTATCGTGGAATAGAACTCTCGCTGGAACGGATGAACAGAATACTCGAATTAGACGCGGCGAACCTCACGATGACCGTCGAACCCGGCGTCGTCACCGCAGAGATAAACAAGACGGCAGCCGCCGCCAACCTGATGTATGCTGGCGACCCGTGCAGCGGAGACGCTTCCTTTATCGGCGGCAATGTCGCGGAAAACGCTGGCGGCAACAAGGTTGTGAAATACGGCGCTACCGGCAACCACGTCTTAGGCATGGAAGTGGTGCTGCCCGACGGCTCTATTTCCTGGTTCGGCGGCAAAAGACGCAAAGACGTTACCGGCTATGACTTCGTCCATCTCATGACAGGCTCGGAAGGTACTCTTGGGATCATCACTAAAATAATACTACGCCTGCTGCCGAGTTATTCATTCGCAGCGGACCTGCTTGTTCCCTTCGATAGCGTGAAAAGGGCTATCGACGCAGTGCCTGCCGTGATAACGAAGGGGAAGACGATTCCATGTTCCATTGAATTTATGGACAAGTGCTCCATGATGCTGACGGAACAATACCTCAGGACGAAATTTCCATTTTCTCACGAAGCGGAGGCCCACCTTATTTTGCAGTTCGAAGGCAACGACCGTGAATCTTTAGCTGACGAGATAGAGAAAATAGGCGATATCTGCATGGAAGAAGGAGCCCTGGAAGTCTTTGTCGCCGACAATAGGACGACGAGGGATAAGCTGTGGAAGGGGCGCAAAAGCGCCGCCGAGGCTGTGTGGTCGTATGCTCCGACACAGATCGCAAACGAAGATATAGTGATACCGGCGAGCGAGATCGCCGTTTTTATGGAAGGGCTGGAGAAAATCAGCCGTGCCGACAGCGTAAAGTATGCCGCTTACGGTCATGTCGGAGACGGGAACATGCACGTAACTCTCTACGTTGAAGAGGAAAATAAAAACTGGCGCGAGATCATCGAGAAGGCACGCCGAGATATGTACGACATGGTCAAAAGGCTGGGAGGCACTCTGACTGGCGAGCACGGAGTCGGCCTCAAGCGTCTTATGTACGCGCCGCAGTTCCTTGACGCGGCGCAGGTCGAGCTGATCCGCCGGGTGAAGCTCGCGTTCGATCCAAACAACATACTCAATCCGGGCAAGATAGTACCCTGGACTTAGCCTCCTGTACTGAGAAACGTTCCCAAGGGCGTGTAAAAACGTCGAAACGCCGGTGTCAGCGAAAGAGTGGCTTCGGCGCTTTTTATTTTCCCTTTTCACAGCCTAAGCGTGCTTTTTCTTATCATTTGCGGCCAGTTGACGTTTTATGCTAATGTTTTATATAAAAATATATAATTTTCAGAATGAAACAATAATTTATCATACTGTAATCCTCTTGTTATCAAAAAAAGAAATTTTGCTCGAATTTTAATAAAAAGCTTGACATTTATAAAATAAGAGGATATATTCGATTTAATAGAACAAGCGGCGCGAAAGCAAGGGAATTTGGTTAAAAACCAAAGCGGCCCCGCCACTGTAGCCACGACGAAATCGCGATATCACTGGACGGCCTCTGGGAAGATGCGATAGTAGGATGAATGGGAGCCAGGAGACCTGTTCGCGCTGCCGGGGGAATAGATCTGCGCGGGCGGATTATGTTTCGTGTATCATCGTCTTAGAATGTGCGGTGAACGTTGTTGCTGTCTGCGCGGAATCTTGGTTTATGCAGGCGGCTTTTTTATTCCCAGCCCCTGCGGCAGATGGCGTATTATATCTTGACAATAAAATGATTTTACTAATAAATGTTAAGATGTTATATTTACTTTAGTACATTTAATGAAGCAGGGAGGCGGGAAAAAGATTCATCTCAGTGTGCGTCGTTTAAAACGTTGGTTAGGCGTCATGCGGATAGCATGACTAATGCTGAAAATATGAGGGAGGATGAATGATTTGATTAAATTGTTCGGGAAAGGCGCCTGGCTTTTAAAGGGAGCGGTTCTGGTGGAGGACGCCGATAAGAAGAGCGTTCCGCAGCTCAGCGAAGAGCTTCGCGCCGCGGGGCTTGAGCTGCCGGAGAAGCCGTCCTTCGATAAGAAGAGCGCCGCGCGCGGAACGATAGCGGCCAAGATCATCGCGGAACACAACGCCTCCGGCACAGAGGATGATTACAGGCTTCGTTTCGACAGCCTTGCGTCGCACGATATCACCTACGTCGGCATAATACAGACGGCGCTTGCAAGCGGCATGAAAAAATTTCCCGTGCCGTACGTCATGACGAACTGTCATAATTCGCTATGCGCAGTCGGAGGGACGATCAACGAGGACGATCATCTTTTCGGGCTCTCCGCCGCGAAAAAGTTCGGTGGGGAATTCGTGCCGGCGCATCTTGCCGTCATCCATTCATATGTCAGAGAGATGATGTCGGGCTGCGGCAGGATGATTCTCGGCTCTGACAGCCATACCCGCTACGGCGCGCTTGGAACGATGGGCGTAGGGGAAGGCGGCCCGGAGCTTGTAAAGCAGCTTGTGGGGCGCACCTATGATTTGCCGCGCGCCGACGTCGCCGCGGTTTATCTTACAGGCGCGCCGAAACCGGGCGTCGGACCTCAGGATGTGGCGCTGGCGATAATAGGCGCGGTTTTCAAAAACGGTTTTGTGAAGAACAAGGTCATGGAGTTCGTCGGCCCGGGTGTTTCAAAGCTTCCCGTCGATTTCCGCTGCGGCGTCGACGTGATGACGACGGAGACGGCCTGCTGGAGTTCCGTGTGGCGCACGGATGAAAAGGTAGAGGAGTATTTCAACATACACGGCCGTCCGGACGCCTATAAGAGGCTCGATCCCGACGACGCAGCGTGGTATGACGCGGCTATTGTGGTGGAGCTCGACAAGATCAAGCCGATGGTAGCGCTTCCCTTCCATCCGAGCTGCGTCTACACGATAGACGAGCTCAGCGCGAATCCGCATGAGATATTGAAAAAGGTAGAGGAAGACGCGCGCCGTAAGCTGGAGAATCCGGAGCTTGACCTCGGCCTCACGGAAAAGATAGACGAGAACGGAAAGATTCACGTGGACCAGGGGATAATAGCCGGCTGCTCCGGCGGCACCTTCGACAATGTCGTCGCGGCGGCTCAGATCATGAAAGGGCGCAGCACGGGCAGCGGCGAGTTCGCGCTGAGCATCTATCCCGGAAGCCAGCCGGCCATGCTGGCGCTTACCAACAACGGCTCGATAGCCGACCTTATCGAGGCCGGCGCGGTAGTGAAGACCGCTTTCTGCGGTCCCTGCTTCGGCGCAGGGGACACGCCGGCGAACCGCGGCTTTTCCATCCGCCACACGACGAGGAATTTCCCGAACCGCGAAGGCTCCAAGCCGGGGGAGGGGCAGATATCGTCCGTAGCTCTGATGGACGCGCGCTCTATAGCCGCGACCGCGGCAAACGGCGGCGTGCTGACGTCGGCCGAGCGTTACGGGGAGCTCCTTCATGAGATGCCTTACAGCTTCTGCGGCGATATATATAAGAAGAAGGTCTTCCATGGCTACGGCAAGGGCGACGACGATGTTGAGCTGATATACGGGCCGAACATCAAGCCGTGGCCGAAGGTCTGGCCGCTTGCGGAGAATCTGCTTCTTATGATGGCGTCAGTGATAACGGACCCGGTAACGACTACGGACGAGCTGATACCGTCAGGAGAGACGTCTTCGCTGCGCTCAAATCCGATAAAGCTGGCGCAGTTCGCGCTTTCGCGTAAGGATCCGCTTTACGTGAAGCGCGCCAAAGAAGCCGAGCAGCTCGATATCGCGCGCAGGGAAGCGGTTGAAAAGGGAAAGCCCCTGCCCTGCGAAGTTAAGAAGCTCTTCGAGATTGCCGGCGTTTCCGGCGCGGCCGGGGAGACGATGATAGGCAGCCTGATATTCGCGGTCAAACCCGGCGACGGCTCGGCGCGCGAACAGGCGGCATCTTCTCAGAAGGTGCTCGGCGGGCAGGCGAATATCGCCGAGGAGTACGCGACGAAGCGCTACCGCAGCAACCTTATCAACTGGGGCATGATACCGTTCATCGCGGACAAAGGCGACAGGGATAAATTCGAGACGGAACAGTGGGTATTCATACCGGGGATCCGCAAAGCCGTCGCAGGCGGCGAAGATAAAGTCGAGGCGCAGCTGATCGGCAAAGACGGCGCGAAGAAAAAGATAACGCTCGCGATGCCGGGGCTCAGCGAGGACGACCGTGCGGTGATTCTTGCAGGCTGCCTGATGAATCACTACGCGAACGAATAAAAATCGGAAAACAAAAACAAAGGAGAAGAAGAGCATGTCGAAAATACGGATGACTACACCGATCGTTGAAATGGACGGAGACGAGATGACGCGGGTCCTGTGGAAGCAGATAAAGGATACGCTTATTCTGCCCTATGTTGAGCTGAAGACGGAATATTACGATCTCTGCCTGAAATCCCGCGATGAGACGGACGACCAGATAACGGTCGACGCCGCCGAGGCGACGAAGAAGTACGGAGTAGCTGTGAAGTGCGCGACTATAACCCCGAACGCGCAGCGCGTCGAGGAGTATAAGCTGAAAAAGCAGTGGAAGAGCCCGAACGGGACGATAAGGGCAATCCTCGACGGTACGGTATTCCGCACGCCCATCATGGTAAAGGGCATCCACCCCACCGTGAGGACGTGGAAGAACCCCATCACCATAGCCCGTCACGCCTACGGCGACATATACAAGGATGTCGAGATGAATATCCCGTGCGCCGGAACCCTGAAGATGGTTTTCGAGCCCGCCGACGGAGATAAAGACAAGCGGCAGGAAGAGACTGTTTTCACATATAAGGGTCCCGGCGTGGCCATGGGGATGCACAACCTTGAAAAGTCCATATCGAGCTTTGCCCGCTCCTGCTTCAAGTACGCGCTGGATACCAAACAGGATCTCTGGTTTTCGACCAAGGACACTATCTCCAAGAAGTACGACCAGACGTTCAAGCTGATATTTGAAAACATCTTTGCCAAAGAGTACAAGGCCGACTTTGAAAAGGCGGGGATAACCTATTTCTATACCCTTATCGACGACGCGGTGGCGAGGGTCGTCCGCTCAGAGGGCGGCTTTATCTGGGCATGCAAGAACTACGACGGCGACGTAATGTCCGACATGGTCGCGACGGCCTTCGGCAGCCTTGCGATGATGACTTCGGTGCTCGTCTCCCCCGACGGCATATACGAGTACGAAGCGGCGCACGGTACGGTGACGCGCCACTACTATCAATATCTCGAAGGGAAGAAGACCTCGACTAACCCGATGGCCACGATCTTCGCGTGGAGCGGCGCGCTCAGAAAGCGCGGAGAACTGGACGGCAACGAAGAATTGCAAAAATTTGCCGGCCGGCTTGAGAAGGCCGCAATCGAGACGATAGAGGCGGGCGAAATGACCAAAGACATATTCTCCATCTCTGAGGCCCCGAATAAAAAATCCCTGACGACGGAGGAATTCCTCGGAGCGATAGCAAAAAGGCTATAATGCGGGAGGAAAGTGAACGCTGCCTTACGGCTGACACTATATTGCAGATGAAAGGTGGTTTACAACTATGATAATTGTTCGCGCCGCCGGCGCTGGAACGCTGGAATCTTCGGACTGCCATGTTACGGTCTCTCCATCGGAGGCTACGGAAGTGGAATATCGCGGCGCAAATAGCGTGATTTTTGCGAAGAGGACGAATAGGCTCGTCGACGAAATATTGAGGGAAAACAACGTCAAGGGCGTGAAAATAGCGATTCAGGACCAGGGCGCCATCGAAATAACGATCAGGGCGCGCCTTGAGACGGCGCTTGCGCGT
Source organism: Synergistes jonesii (assembly GCF_000712295.1). Taxonomy (NCBI): domain Bacteria; kingdom Thermotogati; phylum Synergistota; class Synergistia; order Synergistales; family Synergistaceae; genus Synergistes; species Synergistes jonesii. The sequence continues at coordinate 208,770 of NZ_JMKI01000031.1, forward strand.
GCGTCTGAAGAGGAACGCCCGGCGCCGGTATGTCCGGAATCGGCGGCGAATTCGGATTTGGGCAGCGCCGCCCTTGCTTCGTGGTGGAAATATGCTACAAACGAGAGCCCAAAGGAGGCGAAGTGATGAAGCCAAGCCGCTCGATGTTATACATACCGGGGGATTCTCCCGGAATGATTCAGCACTCGCCGATCTTCGGGGCCGACAGCATACTGCTTGACCTCGAGGATGCGGTGGCGCTTACGGAGAAAGACGCCGCGCGGAGGATGGTCGCCACGTTCCTGCAGAGATTTGATTTTAAAGACCTCTTCGTGACGGTCAGGATAAACGGCGCCGACACGGAGTTCTTTGAAAAAGACCTTGAAGAGATAATCCCCTGCGCTCCCGCCGCGGTGCGCCTGCCTAAGTGCAACGGCCCTCAGGACGTGCTGGAGGCCGACGATAGGATCACGGAGATAGAACTTAAAAACGGCATGCGCACTGGAGCGGTGAAGATCCACGCGATGATAGAGACGGCGCTCGGCCTTGAGATGGCGTATGCCATCGCCTCCGTCTCTCCGCGTGTTACGGCTCTGACCATCGGAGGACAGGATTTCACCGCCGATATGGGGGTACAGAAGACGAAAGAAGGGCGGGAGCTCTTCTACGCCAGATGCAGGGTCTCAGCGGCGGCACATGCGGCCGGCATCGATTCCTATGACACGGTATGGGCCGACCTTCAGGACAATGAAGGGCTCTTCCGCGAGACCAAAGAGATAGTCGGGCTCGGCTTCACAGGCAAGGCCTGCATACATCCGAGCCAGGTGGCTGTGATACACAAGGCCTTCGTGCCGGGCGAAAAAGAGCTGCGCAAAGCGTGTCGCGTGGTAGAAGCCGCAGAAAAGGCGAAGCGCGAAGGCAGGGGGGTCGTCTCCGTCGACGGCAAAATGGTCGACGCTCCAGTAGTCGCCAGGTCGAAACATCTGCTGGATCTCGCGGAGCTTTACGGAATAAAGGTGGGATAAGTCGATGAAAAGTGTATTGAATTCTCTTAAAAGACTGGTTCCTTTGGAAATACCCGGAGTCGGCGCCTTTGAGCCATACAGCGCGCCGTTTTCAGCGATAACCGGGCTTCAGGGCAAAACGCGGGCGGCTCTGCCTTTGAAGGCGGCCGCGCCGTGCAGAGATAAAGTTGCTTCCTCGTTGCGCAGAGCCATCGAACAATCCGGATTGACCGACGGCATGACTATTTCCTTCCACCATCATCTGCGCAACGGGGACGCCGTAATTCCCATGGTGCTCAAAGAGCTGGAGGAAATGGGCTTCAAAAACCTAACCTTCGCGCCGAGCTCGATACCCGACGCCCACGACTGCGTCGCCGACTATATTAAAAGCGGGCTGATCGGGAAACTCTACACTTCCGGCGTACGCGGAAAGCTGGGAAAGCTTCTCTCCAGCGGCGAAACGAACATTCCCGTCGTCATACGCAGCCACGGCGGGCGCGCGCGTGCGATCGAAGAGGGGTCGATAAAAATAGACGTCGCTTTTCTCGCCGCGCCGGCCTGCGACTGCCTCGGCAACATCAGCGGCTGTTACGGCCCCTCCGCCTGCGGTTCCCTCGGCTACTCGATAATCGACGCGAGAAACGCCGCCCATGTGATAGCCGTCACCGACAACCTCGTTGAATACCCACTCTCGCCGAAAATATCCATACCGCAGTACCTTGTCGACCAGGTCGTCGTAGTCGATAGCATAGGCGACCCGTCGAAGATCGCGACCGGCGCGGCGCGCATCACGCGCAACCCAGTAGACCTCCGCATAGCCGAGGATTCCTTTAAGCTGATGAAGGCTTCCGGCATAGTCGAGCCCGGCTTTTCCTTCCAGATGGGAGTCGGCGGGGCGAGCCTCGCCGTCGCTGTGTATCTTGAAGAATATATGACGGAGAAGGGCATAACGGGCAGCTTCGGGCTCGGCGGTGTCGGCGGCTATATGGCGTCGATGCACGACAAAGGCCTATTCAGGACGGTATTCGACGTGCAGTCGTTTGATGCCGTCGTTACCAAATCGATGGCGGCGAACCCGAGCCACATCGAGATAGACGCGTCATGGTACGCTAATCCCTTCAACGCAGGCGCGCTCGTCAACAATCTCGACTGCGTGATACTCGCGGCGCTGGAAGTCGACACGGAGTTCAACGTCAACGTGCTCACCGGCAACGACGGCGTGCTGCGCGGCGCCTCCGGAGGACATCAAGACACCGCGGCGGGGGCCAAGCTCTCTATAGTCGTTTGCCCGTCGTTCAGAGGAGGAGTGCCATCAATCAAGGAGAAGGTCACTACGATAACGACCCCCGGCGAAACGGTGGACGCGATAGTCACAGAGCGCGGCATCTGCATAAACAGCCGCAGGCCGGAGCTGCTCGAAGCCGCCTCCAAAGCGGGGCTCCATGTGAGCGATATAAGCTCTTTGAAAAAAGAGGTGGAGAAACTTACCGGCGTGCCGGAGACTATAGAATTCGACTATGAGAGGCCTCTTGCCGCCGTCGAATATAGGGACGGAACGCTTATAGACGCGGTATACGCCGCGAAATAATTGTTGTGAAGCCGGGCGGCCGCAAGGAACGGGAAAAACCGCTCCAGCTGTCGTCCGGCCGTCGTTTTTAAAAATTTTTTGAATCTTCTCAAGTTGATGAGATTATAAGATTTTTTGTGGAATCTCTTCGATTTGCTGTTTATATTTTATAATATATAAGATATTATAAGGGCGTTGCGCCCCGGACGCAGTTTTTTCATTTACAGGCCTGCGTTTGTGTATGGCGTTTTTTTACGCGATGTGCAATAATATCGCGGTTGACAATTAAGGCAAATATCTCTAAATGTAGGGGATCAGAGCTAAGTTAAGTGTGGGAGGTAAAGCGAAATGAGAGAGAAAACGATGGTAACGCTGGACGGCAACGAGGCGGTGGCGCACGTAGCGCACGCTGTGAACGAAGTAATATCCATCTACCCGATAACGCCGTCGTCGCCGATGGGCGAATGGTCTGATCAGTGGTCCGCGGAAGGGCGCCCCAACATCTGGGGCACGGTGCCCCTTGTGGCGGAAATGCAGAGCGAAGCCGGCGCGTCCGGCGCGTACCATGGAGCTCTCCAGGCGGGGGCGCTTGGCACCACCTTCACCGCGTCGCAGGGGCTGCTGCTCATGATCCCCAACATGTACAAAATAGCGGGTGAGCTCACGAGCACCGTAATGCACGTGACGGCAAGGAGCCTGGCGACGCACGCGCTTTCCATCTTCGGAGACCACTCCGACGTAATGGCCGTGCGCAACACGGGCTGGGCCATGCTCAGCTCCGCCACCGTCCAGGAAGCTACGGACAACGCGCTCATAGCGCAGATGGCCACGCTCGAAGGCAGGGTGCCGGTGCTTCACTTCTTCGACGGCTTCCGTACGAGCCACGAAGAAATGAAAATAGAAGAAATATCCTACGACACGATGCGCGCCTGCATAGACGACGAGCTCGTGCGCGAACACAGATACAACAGGCTTTCGCCCGACGCTCCCTTCGTCCGCGGCACGGCGCAGAACCCGGACGTCTTCTTCCAGACAAGAGAGGGAGCCAACGCCTACTACGCGGCCATGCCCGACATCTTCCAGGGCGCGATGGACAAATTCGCCAAACTCACTGGGCGCCGCTACCACCTCTTCGACTACTTCGGAGCGGAAGACGCCGAACGCGTAATAGTCATAATGGGCAGCGGAGCCGCCGTGGCCCATGAGACAGTCGAACATATGAGCAAATGCGGAGAAAAAGTCGGAGTGCTCACAGTCCGCCTCTTCCGCCCCTTCGACGTCAAGCGCTTCAAAAACGCGCTGCCCGCGACGGTCAAAAAAATAGCGGTCCTCGACCGCTCCAAAGACCCGGCGGCCATAAGCGAGCCGCTCTGCGCGGATGTCAAAGAAGCGCTCAACGGCAGCGGCATAACGGTCGTCGGAGGACGCTACGGCCTCTCCTCCAAAGACTTCACCCCCGCCATGGTCAAGGGAGTATTCGACGAACTCAAAAAACTCCAGCCTAAAGACAGCTTCACGATAGGCATAGAAGACGACGTAACATACACGAGCCTGCCCTACGATCCGTCATACGACACAGAAAACCCCAAAACGATCCGCTGCCTCTTCTACGGGCTCGGCTCGGACGGCACTGTGGGAGCCAACAAAAACTCCATAAAAATAATAGGGCAGGAAACGGAGCTTTACGCGCAGGGCTACTACAGCTACGACTCCAAAAAATCCGGAGGGATAACGGTAAGCCACCTGCGCTTCGGCCCCGACCCCATATACGCCAGCTACCTCATCAACAAAGCCAACTTCACGGCCTGCCACGTATACAGCTTCGTCGAAAAATTAGACATACTCAAAAACGCGGCCGAAGGGGGCACCTTCCTGCTGAACAGCCCCTTCGGCCCCGACGAGATATGGGACAAGCTCCCCTACAGCTATCAGAAACATATAATAGACAAAAAACTCAAATTCTACGTGATAGACGCGGTAAAAATCGCCAAAGAGACAGGCATGGGCTCCCGCACCAACACGATAATGCAGACCTGCTTCTTCGCGATAAGCGGCATACTGCCCCAGGACAAAGCGATAGAAGCCATCAAAAACTCGATAATCAAAAGCTACATAAGAAAAGGGCAGGCCATAGTAGACAAAAATATAAACGCGGTGAACGAGACGCTGGACAACCTCCACCAGGTCAAAGTGCCCGGCGAAGCCACGAGCGCCTTCGATATAAACCCGCCCGTGGCGGACGACGCTCCCGAATTCGTCAAAAACGTCTTGGGCCCCATGATGGCCCTCGAAGGAGACAGCCTCCCGGTGTCCGCCCTCCCTGAAGACGGCACATACCCGAGCGGCACCACCCAATACGAAAAACGCAACATAGCGATAGACATCCCCGTATGGAACCCCGACGCCTGCATCCAGTGCGGCAAATGCGTCCTCGTATGCCCGCACGCGGCCATACGCTCAAAAGTCTACGACGGGCGGCTGCTCGAAGACGCGCCGGAAACCTTCAAAGCGACGGAGGCCAAATGGAAAAACTTCCAGGGGCAAAGCTTCACCCTACAGACGGCGCCCGAAGACTGCACAGGCTGCGGCCTCTGCGTCCACAACTGCCCCGTCAACAAAACGAAGACGGAAGAAAAAGACAAAGCGCTCGCGATGAAAACCCAGATGCCCTTAAGGCAGACGGAAAAGGCCAACTGGGACTACTTCCTCTCCCTCCCCGAGGCGGACAGGACCAAACTCGACACCGCCACAGTAAAAGACGTCCAGCTACTGAGGCCGCTCTTTGAATTCTCCGGCGCCTGCGCCGGCTGTGGAGAGACCCCCTACCTCAAGCTCCTCTCCCAGCTCTTCGGAGAGAGGGCGATAATAGCCAACGCGACAGGCTGCTCATCCATATACGGTGGCAACCTGCCGACCACCCCGTGGGCGGTGAGCGACAGAGGCAAAGGGCCGGCGTGGAGCAACTCGCTCTTTGAAGACGCGGCGGAATTCGGCCTCGGCTTCCGTCTCACGATAGACAAACACAAACAGTACGCCGAAGAACTCATAACCAAAATGGCCCCCGAACTCGGAGAAGAAAAAGTAAAACAAATACTTGAAGCTCCGCAGCGCACGACCGAACAGATCCACGACGTAGAAGGCAAAATAGCCGAAATAAAAACCTACCTGGCGCACAACTGGAGCCCCGAGGGAGAAGAACTTGAAAGCGTAATAGACAACCTTGCGAGAAAATCCGTGTGGGCCATAGGAGGAGACGGCTGGGCCTACGACATAGGCTACGGAGGGCTCGACCACGTAATAGCGTCGGGCAAAAACGTAAACATCCTCGTCCTCGACACGGAAGTCTACTCCAACACCGGCGGACAGGCGTCCAAATCCACGCCGAGGGGGGCGGTAGCTAAATTTGCTGCGGCAGGCAAGCGCATGGGCAAAAAAGACCTTGCGATGATGGCCATGAGCTACGGCGACGTATACGTGGGAAGAGTGGCCATAGGGGCCAACGACGCGCATACAGTCAAAGTATTCGAAGAGGCCGAAGCCTACGACGGGCCGTCCATAATAATAGCCTACTGCCACTGCATAGCGCACGGCATAGACATGGTAAAGGGGCTCGACCAGCAGAAAAAAGCCGTGGAAAGCGGCCACTGGATACTCATGAGATACAACCCGGAACTTGCTGCGGCAGGTAAAAACCCTCTCATCATAGACTCCAAAGAGCCGACGCTGCCGCTTGAAGAGTACGTCTACAACGAAGTTAGATACAAGAGCTTGAAGGCCACGGCTCCGGAAGAGGCCGCGCTCCTCCTCGAAGAAGAAAAGAAATCTTTAAAAGACAGATGGCGTCTTTACAAATATCTCGCCGATATGAAAATGGAAGGATAGATGACAAAGAATGTCCGAAGTTGAAATCAAAAAAAAGATTAAGGCAGAAAACGGCATGGTAATAGCGACTAAGGTCACTACCGGCGCGTCGGAAGAGGCGAAGACGGCCCCGCGCATCGCGGTGGAGGAGAACAAAAAGCCCGAAGCGCCGACGCCTAAGCCCAAACGCCGCGCCGGCATAACGGAGACCGCGTTCCGCGACGCCCACCAGTCGATCATGGCGACGCGCCTCCGCACCGACGACATGCTGCCGATCTGCGAGGCGATGGACGAGGTAGGCTATCATTCGATAGAGATGTGGGGAGGGGCCACCTTCGACGCCGCGATGCGCTTTTTAGGCGAGGACCCGTGGGAGAGGCTGCGCAAAATCAAGAAACGCCTCAGAAAGACTAAGACGCAGATGCTGATGCGCGGGCAGAACATAGTCGGCTACCGCCATTATTCCGACGAAGTCGTGCGCGAGTTCGTCAAGCGCGCGATAGGCAACGGCGTCGACATCGTCCGCGTCTTCGACGCGCTGAACGACCTGCGCAACATGGAGATAGCGGCGGACGCCGTCAAGAGAGAAGGCGGAGAGCTGCAGATGACTATCTCCTATACGATATCGCCGGTGCACACGCTCAACCTCTTTGCAAAGCAGGCGCGCGACATGGCCGATATGGGGGCCGACTCGATATGCATCAAGGACATGGCGGGGCTTCTCTCCCCCGTAGCGGCTTCGGCTCTCGTAAAGGCGATAAAGAAAAGGGTAGACCTGCCCGTGCAGATTCACAGCCACTACACGAGCGGCATGGCGGCCATGAGCTATCTGGCCGCGCTCGAAGCCGGCGCCGACGTCGTCGACTGCGCTATCTCCCCCTTCGCTATGGGCACGAGCCAGCCCGCAACGGAGACGATAGTTGCGGCCCTCGCCGGCGGCCCGCTCGACACAGAGCTGTCGCTCGAGAAACTGCTGCCTGTCGCGAAACACTATCAAGCGCTTCACGAGAAATACAAGGACATCATCATGGGCGTCTCCGGCGTCAACGTCAACATACTCCTTTATCAGATACCGGGCGGAATGTATTCCAACCTTCAGAGTCAGCTTAAAGAGGGTGGATGCCTTGAAAAGTTCGCTGAGGTCATGGAAGAGGTGCCGCGCGTGCGCAAGGAGATGGGCTATCCGCCTCTTGTGACGCCGACGAGCCAGATAGTCGGAACGCAAGCCGCGATGAACGTGATAACGGGCAAGCGCTGGAAGATGGTCCCGCACGAAGTCCAGCAGTACTTCCGCGGCTACTACGGCAAGACGCCGGCGCCGGTAGACCCCGAGATTCAGAAGCTGGTGCTCGGCGACGAAAAGCCTATCACCTGCCGCCCGGGCGAAAAGATTCCGCCCGAGATTGAAGCGGCGAAAAAAGAAATAGGCGTATGGTGTACGCAGCCGGAGGACTTGCTCTCCTACATACTCTTCCCGCAGGTCGCGAAAGACTTCCTTCCGAACAAATTCTCAAGGGAAAACCTTGTGAACATCGGCCAGGACGAGCAGGATGCGCCGGAAGCTTACGAAATATAGAGGCATTTTCCGATAAAGAGAGGGGCGGCCTGTGCGGCTGCCCTTTTCGCTGTCATGCGCCTCTATATATCCGAGCGAGAGAATTATGAGCTATCCGGACCGGAGATGCTAAAAATTACGTCAATCTGCTATAATTAATGAATAAAAATCCATGAAGGGGAGGCCTTCGCCATGAAATTTTTTCTCGATACGGCGAACATAGACGAGATAAAGGCGGCGTGTTCGTGGGGGGTCATCAGCGGAGTCACGACGAATCCGACCCTCGTCTCGAAAGAGGGCGGCATCGACTTTTACGCCCGCGTGCGCGAGATAGCGGAGGCCGTAAACGGCCCGGTCAGCGCCGAAGCGGTCTCGCTCGAGAGAGACCGGCTCGTCGCCGAGGCGATCGAGCTTGCGAAGATACACCCGCAGGTGGTGGTAAAAGTGCCGATGTGTCCAGACGGCCTCGGCGCCGTCAAAGAGCTCGCCGCGCGCGGCATAAAGACTAACGCGACGCTCATCTTCAGCGTCAACCAGGCTTTGCTTGCGGCCGCAGCGGGTGCGGCCTACGTCAGCCCCTTCGTAGGCCGCCTGGACGACATCGGCGAGGATGGGCTCGCCCTCGTCCGCGATATCGCGGAAATCTTCGCCGGCTACGGCATCGGCAGCCAAATCATCGCCGCGAGCCTACGCCATCCTGCGCACGTGCGCGAGTGCGCCAGAGCCGGCGCCGACATAGCCACCGTCCCCTTCAAGGTGTTGAAGATGATGTTTGAACATCCGCTCACGGCGAAGGGGATAGCGCAGTTCAACGCCGACTGGGAAAAATACCGGGGCAGGCTTGCTTAAAGGGGCGGCGGTAGACGCTGCAAAAAACTGCAATTAGTTTAAGAGGGTGAGAGGTATGGACATATCCGAAGCGAAGAAGAAAAGCAACAAACAGCTTGGCGAGACCGTCTGTAAGGCGCTCGCCGCGCGCGGGTTCCGCGCCCAGTATGCGGACGACGGGGAGGCTGCCTGTGAGCGCGTGCTCGAAATGATAGCAGACGGCGCCTCGGTCGGCATTCCCGGAACGGTTACCGTGCGCGAACTCGGCCTGCCGGAGCGGCTCGAAGAAAAGGGCTGCCGCATCAGCGAGCACTGGCTGCCCGGCATGACCCCGGAGGAGCGGAGGGCGGCGATGATCGGCGAGCTGAGCGCGGACTGGTTCCTGACCAGCGCGAACGCGCTCGCGATGGACGGCACGATCGTTAACGTCGACGGCACCGGCAACCGCACAGCGGGGATGTCGTGGGGGCCCGGCAAGGTCATTTATATCATCGGCGTCAACAAGATCACGCCGGATGTCCACTCGGCGCTGAAACGCGCACGCAATGTCGCGACGCCGCCGAACGCGCTGCGCCTGGCGCGCAGGACGCCCTGCGCCGTCACCGGCCGCTGCTCCGACTGCGATAGCGAAGACAGGCTGTGCCGTATCGTAATGCTGTTGGAACGCGCGCCGATCGGGCGCGAGTGCCATGTGATAATAGTCGGCGAGGAGCTCGGATATTAGCGGCGGCGTCAGCGCGCTTTAAAAGAGCTAAAGCCGTAAACGAGAAAGCCTTCCGCAGGAAAACGCGGAAGGCCTTTATATTTTTATACCATCAGCGCGTGGGCGATATCAAGACAGCCTGACCTTCAGTGAGTAAAATATCATAAAGTCGCCGTTTGTTATTATACTCTAATTGTTCATGTGTGATAAAATTATTATGAAGAATATTTTTTATTATAAATATTAAATATAGGTTTTATTTTTTATATTATATTTTGCTGATATAAATAAAACTTGAGTTTGCATCTTGGTATTAGAAGGAGGAGATGAGCTTGAAAAAGAAAATTGTTATCGTTGACGACCATAGGTTGTTTCTCGAGGGTATGGACGGCATTTTGGCTTCCGTTGAAGACTTCGCCATCGTTGGGAGAGCTTATAGCGCAGAAAGTGCGATTGGCGTTATAAGAATGGCGCGCCCGCATCTTGTTATTCTTGATATTACTATGCCTGATATGAACGGTATTGACGTTACCAAGATAATCAAGCTGGATCTGCCGGATACGAAGGTGCTTATCCTGACGATGCATCTGCACCGCCGCATGATAATAGAGGCATTGAAGGCCGGTGCGGATGGCTATCTTCTGAAGGATTCCGACTCCAAAGAGGTCATAGATGCTGTAAAGATTGTTCTTTCTGGCCTAATATACCTAAGTCCGCCCGTAAGTACTCTTATCGTCAGGGACTATATAAGGAAACTTGACATGCCGATCCCCGACTCCGCACATCTTAACGACCTTTCGGTACGAGAGAGGGAAGTGCTCTCGCTGATATCGGAAGGGGCCGATACCAGAATGATATGCCAAAGGCTCTGCATCAGCCGCAACACAGTTGATTCGCACAGGCGCAGCCTTATGCAGAAGCTCGGATGCGAAAACCTCACAGACCTTATGAGATTTGCCATAAGAGAGGGGGCCGTTAATCTCGATGAATGACAGCGGGATGGATGCCGTACTCAGAGCCATATTCAGCAGTATCTTCGACCAGGTCGCAATTTACTGTATCGTCGAAAACGACGAAGGAGAGCCGGTCGATTTCGTGCTTGAAAATGTCAACGATGCCTATATTACTACGAATGGTCTCACGCGTGATGCGATAATAGGGCGTCTCTATTCTGAAATATGGGCGAACGAGATGGAGCGGGGCTTTTGGAATCTCATGATTAAAGTTGCGCGCGCCGGATGCGGCAGAAGTGTCTCTCGACATGAGCCGCGTTCAAACTATTTTGAGGGCACCTGCACATCCATTCCCGGTATATATTACCAAATGTTCGCCTTTATGCCCTACCCAGGCAAACTCGTGGTCATTCTCAAGGACAAGAGCGAGTGGTATCGCCTCACATTCTCACTCAAGGAAAAAGAACGGTTGCTGCTCAAATACAGAGAAGACCTTCGCAGCCTTACGGCGAGGTTGACCCTGGCCGAGGAGAGGACGCGCCGCTCTATTGCCACCGTACTACACGACAGAATCGGCTATTCGATGGTCACAATGGTAAGGGCGTTGCGCAGGCTTTACGAAATGTGCAAGGATAGCGACCTGCGGCGAGAAGTAGATGAAGTTGCTGCGGAAATGGAGAAGCTGGTAAAAGAGGTGCGTTCCTTTACATTTGAGATAAGCCCTACGCTGCTCTACGATGTAGGGCTTGAGGCGGCGCTCGAATCTTTGGGCGAGGATTTCTTCTCTAAGCAGGGCATAAGATATGAGTTTCAGTCGTCGGGGAAGGAAGGCAAACTCCCTGAAGATACTAAGATACTGCTCTTCCAGATGGTGCGCGAGCTTTTTGTCAACATTGCGAAGCACGCGAAGGCTTCCTCCGTTGTTGTGCGTATTCGGCGCGGAGCTAAAAAGTATCAGGTTGTGGTGGAGGACGACGGTATAGGTTTTCACACTCCGGTGGAAAAGGATTTTAGAAACTTTTCCGGCATGGGGCTCTTTAGTATCAGAGAAAGGCTGAAATCGGTAGGCGGTCAGTTCAGTATCGTCTCCGCGCCGGACGAAGGGACTATAGTCAGCATTGTGGCCCCGATTTCCGTCGAGCATGCGGTGCTGACTTCTCCAAAAGAAGACGATACGAGGATGGAGTCTATTATCAAAAGCCGTCTGGATCACGTTATAGACATACATGGCGGTAGACGTGCATTTTAATTTATTCATATGTATATATAGTTATGATATTTTAAAGGATTTGCCCAATCACTTTCACGTTTTGTTCAATATACATATATTAGTTCCTGCATTTATAATTTTTATTGTAATTAAGGATAGGCGTTTATGAATTATATAAAATTGTTTTAATTTTAGCCGGCATAATTCGGAGAATATATACAAATTTTAGACGTCTTGTATATATGTTCGATTGCGGCTTTTGCATCAGGCGTTGCCTGCTGATGCGACTGTTGTTTTATTGTCAAAAATAAGTGCTTGCGCGATGCAGTGCGCGCAGAGGCGAAGTCAGGAGGAGTAATTGCAATGAAAGAGGAGCTTTTTGATGAAATTATGGAGGCTGTCATAGACGGGGAGAAAAGCAAAGTTGTATCCCTTGTCAACAAGGCGGTCGCGGAAGGAATCGGTGCCGGAGAAATATTGAATAAGGCGCTTATCGCCGGCATGAACGAGGTGGGGGTACTCTTCAAAGAGGGAGAAATGTTTGTCCCGGAGGTGCTTGTGGCTTCCAACGCGTTGCAGGCCGGTATAGACATAATTAAGCCGCAGCTTGTGGCCGATGATGTTAAATCCATCGGGAGGATTGTCACGGTGACCGTAGAGGGGGATTTGCACGATATCGGGATAAAACTATGCGGGCTTATGCTTGAAGGCGCCGGTTTTGAAGTTATCAACATAGGCGTGGACCGCCCGGCCAGAGAGATCGTAGACAAGATTAAGGAATTTGAGCCGGCGATTATAGGGATGTCCGCTATGCTGACTACGACGATGGCGAATATGAAAGAGGTCATCGACATACTCAAAGAAGAAGGGCTTTACGACAAGGTCAAAGTTATGATAGGAGGCGCCCCTACATCGCCGTCCTTTGCGGAAAAGATAGACGCAAACTATTCCGCCGACGCCAGCGAATGCGTCAGCGTGGCCAAAAAACTTGTGGGTGCGGTCTGAATGCCGTCAAATTTTTGAGACTGATAAAAAAGAATGTTGAGGGAGAGTAACTATGTCTAAATTCCGGAGAGCGAACAAAGAAGTTGAAAAAAAGATATACGAGGGAAAACTCTACCGTCCTTTGACGGAGGAGCAAATGCAGATGATCCACGAAGCATCCCTTAAGATATTCGAGGAGATAGGCGTATGTATTAAATACGCGCCGGCGCGCGAATACTGGAGGAAGGCCGGTGCGGTCGTGGACGATGTAACGGGAGTCTGCAAGGTTGGCCGCGAGATAGTCGAGGAGTGTATCAAGCGCGCCCCCGGTGAATTTACGCAATACGGGCGCGTAGCGAAGAATAATGTCCAACAGGGGCCATACCGTTTCTATGGAGGTCCGTCGGCTGAGGCCGTAGGAGTTTGGGATTTTGAGACTGGCGAACACCGAGCCCCTAACATCTATGACCTGGCCGCCGGGATTCGCCTCTGCGACGCCCTAGAGAACTGCGACCTGATTCAAAGTTGCTGCTTTCCGAGCGAATTGAGCAAGGACGCTCCGGATCTCAACAGATACTTCATAATGACGAAGAACAGCTCAAAACATATCTGTACCGGGCCTTACCATCCTGGAAGCGTTCCCAAACTTTATAAAATGGCTAATATTATCCTCGGCAAAGAAGACGCATTTAGAGAACGGCCTTTTATCACACTGGTCTGTGGTGTTATCAGCCCGTTTATAATGGATGCGAAGTGGACGGAAACTCTCCTTCTGGGAATCGACTATGGGTTTCCAATCGCCTCGCCGACGGCCTCTACTGTCGGCACGACATGCCCTGGCACGCTCGCAGCGCAGCTTGTGCTTAGCAACGTTGAGGCGCTCATGACGGTGATAACAACGCAGCTTAAAAAGCCCGGCCATCCATGTTTTTATTCCGCGGTCCCGATGACAGTTGACCACAGGGATGGGGCTTTCTGTTTCGCTTCTGTCGAAGGCTGGATGCAGAACTGCGCAATCAACCAATTGGCGCAGTGGTACGATATACCGAATTATTCGATTTGCGGTATGTGCGATTCAAAAGTCATGGATACGCAGCTTGGCATAGAGATGGGCATGGGGATAGTACTGGGTGCGATGTCAGGTTCAAACAACATGCACGGCTCGTTCGGGTTGCTCGAAGGCGGACTTACTCTTTGTCTCGAGAATTTTGTAGTCGCAAATGAGGTTGTTGGCATGTCGAAACGTGTCCTCCAGGGGATAGAGGTCGACGCAGAGCGCCTTGCCCTTGATTCCTTCCGTAATGTCGGCATTGGCGGCGTATTTCTTGACGACCCGCTCACGACGAAATACACGAGAAGCGAATTCTATTATCCAAAACTTGCTGACAGGAAAACTTTCGCGTCGTGGGATGCTGCCGGACGTCCGGCCTATAACGAAAAAGCGAGGAAGATGACTATGGATATTCTCATGAACCATAAGACCGACCAGATCGACCCAGAGGCTGAAGCGGAGATTCGCGCTATGTTCCCAGAGATACTGCCGGATGCGGGTAAAACATGGCTTGAAAAATAAGCGATATTTGCGTTGCGCGTCGTGATGACGTCCTTATATCGAACCAACACGGCGCGCCTGCTTTTTTAACGCAATATGTGCACTATTTTTTAGTTGGAAGGAGTGTTGTAAATGCAAGAAAACAAAGAAGATAATGTAGTCTTTTATGGTTCTATAGCCCTAACTCTCGTGCTCGTCGTATTTGGCCTGCTAAATAATGAACTTTTCGGTCGCACAATGACATATACTTTTGACTGGATATGTAAGTATTTTAACTGGTAGAGAGTATAACAAATTCTGTGTAAACTCCATAGAGAAGAAAGCAAGCCTCCTGGATTGGTGTTAAGATAAATTCAATCCAGGAGGATATTTTTATGGCAAGACAGAGAAAACTGACACCGGAAAGAAAAGCGCTTATTCAGAGTCTCCTTTCCCACTACAAACCGGAAGACGCCCAGGACGTACAGGCTATGCTGAGGGATCTTCTCGGAGATACGATCCAGCAGATGCTGGAAGCCGAGATGGATGACCATCTCGGTTACAGCAAATATGACTACAAGAACAAGCATACAGATGACAGCCGCAACGGCTACAGCCCTAAAACAGTCACCTCTTCGGCCGGAGATATCCCGATCGACGTCCCCAGAGACCGCAAGGGTGACTTCGAACCGCAGTCAGTCAAAAAGAACCAGACCGATATCTCAAATATAGAGGATCAGGTCCTGTCCATGTATGCAAAAGGCATGACGACCCGGGATATCTCGGCTCACCTGCAGTCTATCTACGGTGTGGATGCCTCTGCTGAAATGATTTCGCGAATGACGGATCGAATTCTGCCGATTGCCAAAGAATGGCAGAACCGGCCGCTGGCCAAAAAGTATGCAGTCGTCTTTATGGACGCCGTGCATTTCAATGTGAGGCAGGACGGCCGAACCGTCAAGAAAGCCG
Source organism: Synergistes jonesii (assembly GCF_000712295.1). Lineage (NCBI taxonomy): Bacteria > Thermotogati > Synergistota > Synergistia > Synergistales > Synergistaceae > Synergistes > Synergistes jonesii. The sequence continues at coordinate 223,914 of NZ_JMKI01000031.1, forward strand.
TTTATGTTGCTATTGGGACAAGACTGGACGGGCATCGTGAAGTCCTTGGCCTGTGGGTCGGCGGAAATGAGAGCGCCAAGTACTGGGTCGGTGTCCTTAACGAGATCCGTAATCGCGGTACCGAAGATATTTTCATTATCTCCGTCGACGGCCTGACAGGCTTTGCAGATGCGATAAGCGCCGTATATCCCAAGGCCGAAGTCCAGCGCTGCATCGTCCATCAGATCCGTTACACGACAAAATTCGTCTCTTACAAGGACATTAAGGCTTTTATGAATGATTTGAAGGGTGTCTATCAGGCTCCTACACTGA
>NZ_JMKI01000032.1 GCF_000712295.1 Synergistes jonesii
ATAGCATAAAACCCCGCGTCCGCACGCTCTCGCGCCGAGACCGACCGGGGGCTGCGTCGTATAGGCGCAGGGATTAGGCTGATAGTATAGCACGGTGCGGGCTCCTTCGGGGGCCCGCTTTTTGTTTATAGGAGGGGAAAAGAAAAAATGCTATTTTATGAAAATCCTAATGGAAAGCTCTATCACGGCGACTGCCTCGAAATAATGAAAGATATTCCCGATGGCAGTGTTGATATGGTGCTCTGCGACCTGCCGTATGGCATGACAGCATGCGATTGGGACGTTGTGATCCCATTTGAGCCGTTATGGGAGCACTATAACCGCATTTGCAAACGAAATGCGGCTGTGGTGCTTTTCTCGCAGCAGCCGTTTACAACCGATATAATAAACAGCAACCGCAAGAAGTTTCGATATGAAATTATTTACCGCAAGACAATGAAGATGGGGTTTCTCAACGCGCACAAAATGCCGTTGAAAGGGCATGAAAATATATGCGTGTTTTATAAAGCGCTTCCCACATATAATCCACAAAAAACACAAAGCAGAAATCGTCCGCGGATAAGGGTCCAAGAGGATGCCCGTTGTAGAATATACAGTAAGTTCAAGGGGGGGGTGATGGTAGATGACGGCAGCCGTTATCCCGAGTCCGTTATCGATTTTTCTAATTTCAACGGCGGCGGTTTTGTAAAAAACAGGGAGCGCACGAAACATCCCACGCAGAAGCCCGTCCCTCTGTTGGAATACCTGATACGCACCTATAGCAATGAGAAAGAAACGATCCTCGACAACTGCATAGGCTCCGGCAGCACGGCGGTTGCTGCGGAGAACACAGGGCGCCGGTGGATAGGCATAGAAAAAGAAGAACGCTTTTGCGAAGTCGCGAAAAAACGCATCGCGGAGGCGGCGGCGCAGGGAAGACTTTTACAGGGGTAGGGCTCGCGTCCTACCCATAAGAGGGGGGTGACCACCAAATGTAAATAACATATATACATCTATATACATCTCTCCATGTGTGCAGTGCAGGGCGGGGCTCGCAGTCCCCGCCCCCTTTATTTTTTTTCGAAAAAAATCTCATATTTTTTTATGAAAACGCTTGACAAATTACACGAGGGTGTTATAATAGAAACATAAAGAAGAGGGGCAATCGCCCCACAAAAAAAGGAGGAAATGAAAATGGCGACGAAATACTGGAAACTGGGAGAAGGCTTCTATTGGATGACGGACGGGGAAAAGGTTACCTCTGAATTTCTCTATATCGGGAATGATAAGAAATTCTGGTATCAGAGCGATTTCAATGACTTCGTTGAAATCGAGGAAGTTTTCGATGCGGGAACAGGGAAACCGGCGGATAGGGAGTCCCTCTTCGAAATGGCCTGCGCAGACGATATCGACTTCGACACCGTCGAAGGGGCGTAGAGAGGTCGAAACGGGGGGGGACCCCCCCCCGTCCACGGGTAGGGCCCGTGCTGATGAGACCAAAGAGGAGGAAAAATAAAATGAAAATCACAATCACGAACGAAGACTGGAAACTACACGAGGCGGCCATCGCCGCGGCGCTGGACATCGCGCGAACGGATCGCGAGAAAGAGTGGATCACGAAGTGGGGCACGCTCGTTCGCGAGAAAAAGTCGCCGATTATCCGCCTGGGGTCAGGCGATGCGCGTCGCTGCGGGCTGCTGAAAAAGCTGGCGGTAGTGCACTGGGCACAGCTCAGCCTGAATGTATGGAGAAACGAGATATATAGAGAGAAGATGGAAGAACTTCCACGCGACATGGAACCAGATGCCCGCGAAAAACTCGCCCGCTCGTGGCACTGGATATTCTGCTGGCTGTATTACGACTGCGTCGACGAAGCCGCCGACACGACGAAAATCATAACGCCCGAAGAGATGGAGAACCCCGTGGATTACTCGCCACTTTTCGGCGAGTACGGCTATCGGCTGTAGACCCAATGTAGGAGGAGGGCAACATGATCGAAAAACCGCGTCCCGTCGCAATCCTCGAAACATTCGAGGCTCGCGCGAAACACATGCAGTTTCAGGGGCGGCCCGTGCGCTCCTTCTGGGAGAGTATCGAGCGGGCGACGGGGCTGCCCGCGCATATGGTGCCTATGGCGACATGGATCGCGGCGTGTCGCCCGCCGGACGGAGGCGATGAAGACTACTCCCGCATGACGGCAGACATCGCCTATCACCTCGCGCAGTGGCGGCTGTCGAAAGGGATATACCGTTTCGACCCAACGCTGTTGGACGAGCTCGCGTCCGGCGGCGTGCCGGAAAATACGCCGTGCGAAATATTCGCGCGCCTGCCGGAGCCCAGCATATGGGTAGAGACGGCGGGGCGATGCCATCTCGACGGATTCTTCGCTCGCCTGTGGAGCGACGACGGAGAAGGCGGCGCGCCGTCACGTCTGATGCTGCTGTGCGACATCGGGATTGGCATGCCGTTTCCGCATACCGTCCTCTTCGGCGAAAGCGTCGGCGAAAACATAAGAGGCATAATAGACTTTATGGAGGCGAACGGCGGGGTGTATCTCCAGATGGACGCGCTGCTGCGTTTCGTTTTCACGCTGCTCGCCTATCTGTGCAGCGACGAGCCGGACTACGACGACGGGCGCGTCCCCCCGCCGCTGAAACCGCCCGCAAGACTGAAAGGCGGGCGCAGAATGTGGCTGCCGCGCCCTGCTCCGACAGAATGGGGCGTCGGCGCGCGCATCGGCGCCGCCATACGGTCATTCGCGCCGCCGACGGAAAGCCGCGGGCATACCGGCGACGGAACGCCGACAGGGCGGACAGTGCGCCCGCATATCCGCCGCGCCCATTGGCACGGTTTTTGGACGGGCGCGAGAAAAGAGCCGGAAAAGCGGCGCTTCGTACACCGTTGGATACCGCCGATCCCGATAAACGTCCGACCGGACGACGAACTGCCGGCGGTGATACGGGCGGTGAAGAAAAATAAAGGAGAAGCAAAATGATAAAGTATTTTCCAGTTTCAGCGTTAAGCGACAAAGATAAAAAAATAATCATAAAGAAATTCCCGCTCGCCGGCACGCCGGCCGAAGCGGATTATACCGGCGACGGTACAGTGTTTCTCGTCGTCGTGCAGGGGCGTCCCGCGAAAATGTTCTACCCGCTCAAAAACAGAGAGGGGACGCCGGAGCTGCCGGAGGAGTTCTTCGTGAACATACACCCTGAAGCGGAGGGGCTGACCAACATCTATCTTGGCAGGTGTCGGGCGGCGTATTTTTCGCCATGCGCCGACTTGAGGAAAAGAAAATCCTCCGTAACTGATGAATACATGTCCGTCTCAGCGCGGCGCAGATTATCGGCGTCACGCGG
>NZ_JMKI01000033.1 GCF_000712295.1 Synergistes jonesii
GCGCGCATAGCGTCCAGTAGAGGGCGAGGCCGGCTAGTCCCTGCCCGTCGAAGAGCAGACGCCCGAAGTCCTTAGCTCGGTACTGCTTTATCATGTTCAATATCAGGCCGAGGCTTATCATGAAAACGCCGAGCCCTATGGAGACCGCAAGCAGAGTGTTGACGTCGCGCATGGGATTGAGCCACAAATCTGGGATGATCCCCTCGATGCCGAAGATACTTCCGTACATCACGCCGAAAGACATCGACGAAATCGCCGCGAGCCTCATGACCTGTCCGAGAGAAGTGCGCATCAGGCCGCGCCTGACGAGCAGCGTCGAACCGAGGAATATCAAAAGCCCGTGCCCTACGTCGCCGAACATGAACCCGAAGAAAAGTATGAAAGAGATCGCAACGATTGGAGACGGGTCTATCTCACCGTAGGAAGGCAGGCTGTACATTGCGACTATGTCCTGGAAGGAGCGGAAGAAGGCGTTGTTCTTCAGCTTCGTCGGAATCCTTATACCGGTATAGGAAATATCCTTCGTATCCTCCGCCATGAGCGTCGTCATCGGCGCTTCTTCGGCGAGAGTCATGCGTATCTGGGCGTAGGTGTCGGCGGGAATCCAGCCTGACAGGACGAACATGCCGCTTACCTCGCCGTGCCCCTTGCATACGTCGTAGACGCGCTGCATCGTGTATAGGCGGGAGAAGAGAAGCTCATAGTCGGCGCGGTGTTCGCGCAGCATCTCCTTGGCCGCCTTCGCAAGGCCGCTTATCGCGCGCTGGTGGTTGGCTATGCGCTTTTCGACGTCTGCGAGAGGGTCTTCTCCGCTGAGCTGCCCTGCTATTTCGTTTAATGAAAATTCTTTGAAATATACCGTTTCGAGCAGTTTTTTTGCTGGTTTTTCATAGCTCGGCACCGTGAGTACGAGCAACCATGTGTTGCCGCTCGATATCGTCAGCTCGTTTATGACTATCGGCGATTCTGAGCCGCTTTCTATAAGGCGGTGATAATTTTCATTTGAAAGGCAGCCGAAGAAGATCTTCACAAAGCGCTGGTCAGCTAGCTCTTTCGGCCCAAATCCGGTCCCTGCGAGCGCTTCCACGAATATCTTCGTGGCGTTGAGGAGCTCCTTTTCCTCGGTCAGCACGCGTCTGCGCTCGTCCCACACTTGCAGCCTCTTCGACGTCTGGTCGACCATCATGCGCGCGTATGTCAAAGTGAAATCCTTTGTGATGGTGACGGGCTGCGGATATGGAATCGCTTCGCCTGCAACTTTCCATATCGTCGATATTTTCGTCAGCAGCTCATCGTATGGGTTAGCCGTCTCCGTCGTCAATTTCGCGCGCAGCGAGCGGTCGTTGACAAGAATGTCAAGCGGCAGCGGCTGGAATCCCCCTGTGAGGACCATCTGGCGCGCTACCGGCTCCATCTCGGACTGAGGCCCGATCATGGTGAGCGCGACCATTTTCATTACTGCCATGCTGTTTCACCCCCGGTTAATATAGGTCTGATGAGGTACTGGGCCGCCGAACGGCGGTCGTAGTCGTACCGCACGTCCTCTATCATTCTGATGATATCCGAGATCTCGTGATCCTTCAGTATAAATAAGCGATAGCCGTGTGAAAGCCGGGGACTCCGCTCCTCAGTATCGCGAGAGCCTTCAGATAGTTAAACCTTTTTATAGACATTTCCAGCGCAAGCTCTTTGTCGTCCCTTTCAAGAGCGTCGCGGAAGATTTCCCATAGACGGGGAAGAGCGTTTCGAGCATCCTGAGCCGCT